>NZ_VIRS01000037.1 GCF_006912135.1 Cryptosporangium phraense
GTGGCTGGCGTGGCCGGCGGGCCGGGCCGGGCCGGCGTAGCGGGCTGGGCGGGCTCGGCCGGGGTCTGGTGCTGGCCTCGGCTCAGCGGAGCCAACGGCCGGAGCAACCGACGCGCGAGCCGAGCACCCCCACTCACGAGCGCCGAACCACCCCCGCTGTTCCGACTGTTCCGTTCGTCCTCGCCGCTGTCACCGGCAGCCTCCCCGGTTCCGACGGACTCGGCGCCGTCCGCGGCCGAGGAGTCGTCTTCGGCAGGGTTCAGGACCAGCTGGCGGGGAGCCATCGTCAGCCGCGGAACCAGGGCAGACGGCTCCGGGAGCTGGATGCCGGACACCGGGCGGGCAGGCATCCATTGAGGCGCAAGGAGCTGCGCCTCGATGAGTTGGCGGAACTCGTCGGGGAGGTCTTCCAGGAACAGAACCGGTTCGTCTTCGGGATCTTCGGAGTCGTCGGTGTCGGGTACCTGGAGCTGGGTCGGAGCAACCGACAGCCGCAGGATCGGCTCCTTCTCGGACGCCGGGGTCTCGGCGACCCGGGGTGGCTCCACCGTGGACTCGGTGCGGCCGAAGCCGGTCAACGGCACCTCGGAGACCGACGCCAACGACAGCGCCCCAGCCGACCCACCCCAAGACACGCCCGCCCCCGAACCCGCCGAGCCCGACGCGCCTGCGCCCGACCCGCCTGCGCCCGACCCGGCTACGTCCGACCCGGCTACGTCCGACCCGGCTACGTCCGACCCGGCTACGTCCGACCCGGCTGCGTCCGACCCGGCTGAGTCCGACCCGCCTGAGTCCGACCCGCCTGCGCTTCGCCCGGCTGGAGACGGCCCAGCTGCATCGGACCCGGCTGCGTCCCGCTCGGCCGGGGACGGCTCAGCCGGAGACGGCACGGCTGGAGACGGCACGGCGGCGCCCGAGGCGGCCGCGTCCCGCTCAGCTGAGGACGGCCCGGCCACATTCGAAACGGCCGCATCCGACCTGGCCGCATCCCATCCCGACGCATCCGATACCGCCGCGTCCCGCTCGGCCGGGGACGGCCCGGTTGCGTCCGACCCCGCGGCATCCGACACGGCCGGGTGCGGCTCCGCCACGGACGGCCCGGTTGCGTCCGACCCCGCGGCATCCGACACGGCCGGGTGCGGCTCGGCCACGGACGGCCCGGTTGCGTCCGGCCCAGAAACGCCCCATCCCGCCGCATCCGGTACCGCTGCGTCGCGCTCGACCGGGGACGGCTTGGCCGCGTCCGCCCTGGCCGCGTCCGACTTCGCCGCATCCGACCTCGCCGCGTCCGACCTCGCCGCGTCCGACCTCGCTGCTTCCCATCCCGACGCATCCGGTACTGCTGCGTTGCGGTCGGCCTGGGGCGGGTTGGCCGGGTTCGAGCCCTCCGTGTCCGAGGCGGGTGCGTTTGGCTCGGACGGGGTCGAGCCGGTGGCGTTCGACGCCGCCGGGGGTGGCTCCGGCGCGGGCGGGGTGTGCGTGGGGGTCGATGGGGGGATGACCGTTGGGGCGCTTGGGGGGAGAGAGGGTGGCGTGGGTTCGGTCGGGACGGGGGTAGCGGCTTCCGCGGGTGGGATCACGGGCGGGGACAGGGTCCGCTGGCCCAGGGATGTCGGGAGTTCCAGGGTCGTGGCGCCCAGAGTTCGGTCGACCCGGCGGGCCGGGGAGAGGCCGGTCGAGGCTACCGGACGGAGGACGCCGCTTCGGTCGACTACCGCGATCAGGGCTACCGAGCCGCCTCGTTGGCGCCATACCTCGGGCACCGGCGCGCGGCCGCGTGTGCCCGCCCCGCTCCCCCATCCTCCGACGAAACCGGCTCCTGCACCGCCGACCCCAACACCGCCGCCAGCCACTGCGGCCCCGGCCCACGGGCCACCGACCCCCGCGCCAGCAGCTCCGACGCCACCTGCCCACGCGGCGCCAGCCACCGCACCGCCAGCCAGCGCGCCGCCGGTCCACGCCCCATCGGCCGACGGGCCGCCGACCGCGGGCCTCGGGCCTCGGGAGCCACTTCCGGGCGTCCCGCCCGTCGGGGCGGCCCCCGGCGGGCCTGCCGCGGCGGTGGCGGACGCTTCCAGGGCGGCGGCTTGGGCGGCCGCGGCTTCCGCGGCTCGGGCGGCGGCCTCGGCGGCCCGGACGGCCCTGGCCGCCTTTGCCGCGGCCTCTGCTGCCTCGGCGGCCGCCACCGCAGCGGCCGGTGGGGGGCCGATCACGCGGGATGCGTCGAGCGGGCGTACCGGCCCGAACCCCAGGCCCGACAGACGCGTCGCGAGTGACGTCGAGACCGTGGGCGGCACCAGCAGGCGCACCCGGGCCGTCACCTCCGGGGGCAGCCCTCGCAGCAGCGCGGCCACCGCTTCGACGACCTTCTCCGGCGGCTCGGTCGCGCCGCGGGTTCCGATCACGACCGCAACCGATCCGGGCGAGGGCGCCAGCTGCCGGGCGGGCGATTCCTCGACGTCAGCGACCCGCGGACGGATCCACAAGCCGGCCGGGACAGCCTCGACCGTCCACGCGTCGTCCAGCGCGTACGCGCCTCGCCCGATCTCCTTGAGGCTGGGCGACGGGGACGTCCACGACGTGGGCACCGGGCCGCCGGAGCCGGGCCGGTACGTCGCCTCGCGGACGAACGGCGGCCAGGCCAGCTGCCCGCGGGCGTCCGGGAGGCCGACCTGCTTCGAGCCGTCCGAGCCTCGCACGGCCAGGCCGTGACGGGCGGTCACCGGGCGACCGAGCCGTTCCGCGAGCCACTGGGGCCAGGACGCGGCCCCGTCCGGCGGCGCGGCAGCGGTCAGCGCGGTGACGATCACCAGCGACCGGCGGCCGTCGTCCGGTAACGCCTGTAGGAGGAGGCCGCACAGCGACAGGGCGTCGGCCGGGAACGCGCCCGACAGGAAGACCGTGAGCCGGTCGCGCTCGGCCTGGGCCCGGAACGGGAGGGACGTCGGGCGGGGCTTCTCGGTCGCCGGGTGGAGCCAGAGTCCGGCCGGTACCGCGGTGACGCGGGCGTCCGGCGACGATGTCGGGTGCGTCGGCGGCAGCCGCCGCTGCCACGCCGGCGCCGGAAACCGCGGCCCCTCCCACGTCTCCCCCGCCTGCCCAGTCTTCCCGGCCCGGCCCGCCTGCCCCAACGCGCCCGCCTGCCCGGCCCGCCCCGACGCCGGCTGCGCCGCCGACCCGCCCGCCGCCACGCCCGGCCCCGATAACAAAGACCCCGACGACGAAGACCCCGGGTGCACCGTGACCCACCCCTGCCCCCGCCCGGTCACGAACAAATGCCCGGGCCTCGGCGACACGAGTGGTCCGGTCGGCGTCACGACGTCCAGATCGAGCAGCTCGGCGAGCTTGCGCGCGGCCTTCGGCAGGAGACCGGGATCGGTCCCCGGCGGGACCGACATCACCAGGCGGACGCCGTCCGCCGGACGGGTCGGAGCGCCGTGCCCCAGCCACCGGAGCAGCTCCCAGGTGAGCGTCGGATCCGTCGCCACCAGGGCCGGAGCGGCACCGGTCGCGACGACCAGCACGGCCCGGCCGGGCTCGGGCGCCAGCGAACCGGCGAGCGTACGGAACTCCCGGGCCGGGTCCGCGGCGTCGCGCAGCACCATCGCGGTGCCCGCGGGCTCGATGCGCCAACCGGTCGTGGGAGCGAGCAGGCCGGTCACCGTCACGCTTCCGCCACCCCCACTGACGCTAGATCAGGTCCCACACGGAAATCCGACCGAAAAGGTTCACGAAACGCCCGAGGAATCCACCGCCGCCCGGTCCGCGCCGGCCGGCAGCTGACGCACGCCGGTGGGCGTGACGAGCGCCCAGCCCACCGCCAGCGGCACCAGGATCCGGATACCGTGCTGCACCGCCAGCTGCTGGTACTGCTGCGGGGTCACGCCCGGCCACGGCACCCGGAAGATCACCAGCGCCCCAGGAGAAACCCGCGGAAGCAGGCCGGTCAGCGTGGCGATCTGGCCACCCGGCCGCGGATCGGTGTTCTGCCCGATCACGATCGTCGGCGGGTCGTCCGGGGAGGCTGGCGCGAACGCGTTCAGGCCGGTCCCACCCTCCGGGCGGCCGATCCACAGCAGGTCGTCGCGCCGGTGGACGCCGAGCGGCAGGCCGAGCTGCGCGCCGGTGTCGATCGCGTCGGTGACCGCGGCGATGTCCAGCGCGGCCCCCACCGGGCTGACCCGGGGACCGGCCCGGTAGACCGTCCAGCCGGTGGGGCCCAGCGCGGCGACCGTCGCCCCGACGGCCGCGGCCTGCTGGGGCCAGGCGGGGCTCGCGACCGGGTTGAGCAGGACGATCAGCGTGTCCCGGCGGGCGGGACCGGCCGCGTTCAGCACCGCGTTGACCGCGGGCGTCGGATCCGGCAGGCCGGGCCCGGCGTAGACGAACACGGTCGGGCCGGTCCGGGACGCGGCCGCGTCGAGCCAGGCCGTGTGGTGGGCCGCGTTGTTCGGCGGCTCGTTGACCCAGACCGTGTTCCCGTCCGCGATGGCGCCCGGCGGCAGCCCTTCCGTCCACGGCGGGACGGCCGGGGCCACGAGCGCGGCCGGCGTCGGCTCCCCGGCGAATGCGGACGTGCTTCCGTCCGGGTGGTGCACGACGCCCCCGGCCACCACCATCGCCCCGTGCCGGATCGCCAGGTTGCGCAGCGTCGAGAAGGCCTGCACGCCCACCGGCCGGGTCATCAGCACGATCGGCGCCTCCTCGACGGTCAGGCTGTCCAAGGTGGCGTCGAGCGAGGCCAGCGGGTTGGCGATGTCACCGACCACCACCACCGCGTTCTCGAACCCGGCCACGATCGGCGCGACCCACTCGGCGTCGAACGCCCCCAGCACGATCGCGCCGTCGGCCGCTTCCGAGGCGAAGTCGGGCAACGCGTAGGGCTCGATCGGCGACGTCACCACCGGCCCCAGGCTCGGCCCCCTCCCGTTCGCCCGCACCAGGAACCACTCCGTGCCCGGCGGCGACACGAGCGCGCCGTCCGGAATCTCGTCCGGATGCTCGACCTCGGCCTCCCGCACGCCGATCACCGTAAGTCCGGGCAGCTGCCCCAGCACCCGGAGCGCGTCGCGCTCGCGCGGCGACACCACGATCACCAGCGGATCGACGGCGGTGGCCAGCAACGGCTGGAGGTCCGAGGCGACCAGGTCCAGGTCGTCGCTGTTGATGACGACGGTCAGCCCCTCCCGGGTCGCCGCGAACGCGTCGAAGAAGCCCTCCTCGGTGGTCGACGCCGGATGCGCGCCGATCCGCAGGTGGTTGGTGTACCCGACGGTGTGGAGGCCCAGCCGCGGCTGCCAGCGCGTCCGGCCGAACCACTCGACCAGCATCTGCTGGATCCGCTCGCTGCCCCCGCCCGGCAGCAGCGACCGCACGGCCTGGAACGCGGCCAGCTCGGCCGCCTGATCGGCGACGCCGAGGTGCTGCCCGATCGTCTGCGACGGCCCGTAGGCACGCGTCCGGTCGACGCCTCCGACCAGGCCGGCCGCCAGCCGCGCCTGCAGCTCGATGACGCCGATGTCGAGGCTGCCGCCCCACTGCCGGATCTCGACGTGCTGGCGGGGCGGCGGCGGTTCGGACCACATCGCGTCGCTGAGGTCACGCACCACCGACACGAGGTTCAGCGCGTTGTACCGGGCCTCGCCGGTGAGCGCGGAGAGCCGGTCCTCGTGGGCCTCGAGCAGGTCGCCGTCGGCGTCGTCGGGGACGTGGTAGCCCTCCGACGGCTCCAGCAGCGGACGGCCGTAGTGGACTCCCCGGTGGTAGCGCGAGCCGGGCACGACGCTCAGCCGGTACAGCGTGTCCTGGACCGACGCGAACCGGCCCTCCAGCGCCGCCAGCCCGCCGATCGGGGTGTCGCCCCCGACCAGGTGGTCGACGTCCACGTGGACGTGGCCGCCGGTGCGGGCGGTGGCGACTCCGCCGTGGCGGCGCACGATCGCGGTGGCCAGCGCGATGTTCCAGTAGGTCTCCGGGGTGCTGGGGAGGATCGGCGAGACGATCTCGCCGTCGACCGAGCTGTCGAGCTCCAGCCGCCAGCCGTCGCGGCGCGTGGTGTAGCCGGCCCGGCGGGCCGAGCCGTACGCGTTGACCTCGGCGTTCTCGGAGAGGCCGAACCGCTCCAGGTCGGCGGCGATGCGTTCGAGGCGCTCGGTGCGTTGCTCGTCGGTCAGCGGCGGGACGAAGTCGAACTCCAGCTCCAGTCCGATGTCCCGGCCGGTTCCGTCGAGGTCGGGGTCGGTGCGGGGGTCGGAGTACGGCAGCAGGGATTCCTGCCGGATCCAGGTGACGAGCTGCGCCTCGGTCGCGTCCGGGTTGGTCGGGTCGAACCCGTCCGGCAGTTCGACCTCGTCGAGGTCCATTTCGACGTCCGTATCGACGTCCATTTCGACGTCCATTTCGACGTCCATTTCGACGTCACTGGGCTCGCCGTCGGCGGAGTCCACCGAAGCCGGGGCCGCCGGAACAGGAGCCGGGTCCCAGGCGGTCAGGGGCAACGGCGCCGGCGGGCGGTCCAAGCGTCCGACCCGGCGGGACGAGCCCGGCTCCGGAGCCCGGCGCATCGCGGTCAGCGTCACCCGCCCCCGCGCCACCGCCGGGATCCAGACCGTGTCCACGGTGGCCGCCACCGAAGCCAGCCCGGCGTCCCCGGGCACCGCCTGCTGGCTGGCCCGCACCAGCACCGCCGTGCTCACCGGGACCTGCACGGTGAGCACCGCGTGCCCGGCCGGAATCACCCCCGGCGCCACCAGCGACGCCTCCAGCCGCCCCTGCGCCCCGGTCGTGTCCGGCACCCCGGCCGCGTCCACCGGAACTACGACGAACGCCTCCCGGATCGGCGCCGCGTTCAGCACCACCACCGGCCCGATCCCGGCGATCCCGTGCGGCACCGGCGTCGGGGCCGTCCCCGGCACCCGCCGGGGCGTCATCGGCACCGCGTTCGGATCGCCCGGAACCGGCGCCACCGACCGCACCCCGTGCAACCCGGCCCCGTCGATGTCGGTGAGTGCGTCGAACCCCTCCGGGCTCTCCGGCAGGAACAGCTGCCAGCTCTCCTCGTCGTCGGTGCGCAGCCGCTGCGGGCCCGACGTCAGGTGCACCTTCACCGGCGGCGCGAGCACGGGCAGGTCGGTCACCGACGCCAGCCGGGCGGCGAGCCCGCCGGTGATCGACCCGGTACCGCACGAGACCAGCGTGAGCCGCTCGACGCCGTCCAGCCCGTGCTCCAGCGCCCGCTTCAGGTTCTCCGCGTCCAGCCGCACGAACCGCTCGGAGCCGTCCGGCCGGGTCACCGACGCGATCACCGACAGCCCGTCGCCGTGCACCACGACCGGCAGCGACCGATGACCGTTGACCCGGGAGAACCGCAGGAAGTCGGCCGACGTGATCCGCCGGTGCGTCTCCGCGGTGACCAGCGCGACCCCACCGTGCGCCACCGGGCGCAGCGCCAGCGGATGCCCGTCCGCGAGCACGACCCCGTTCGGTCCCCTGGTGACGGTCGCGAACGGCGCCGCGTCCATCTCGGCCGTCGACAGCGTCACGGTCTCGGCGGCCTGGATCGCGGCCCGCAGCCGGTCGGCGGTCTGCCGGGCGTCCCGCAGCGCGGTCGCGGTGTCGGCCGCCGCCCGGGTGAGCACGTCCGACGAGCGGGTGAGGACACCGTCCAGGTGCGCGCGGAGGTTCGTGACCTGCGTGAGCGTCGCCGCCGCCCGGTCGGCCCGCAGCCGCCGGTCGGCCGCCGCGTGCAGGTCGTCCTGCACGCGGGCGTCCAGCTCGGTGAGCACCGGGCCGTACGGCGGGGCGCCGTGCCGGAGTGTGAGCGCGGCGGTGATCGCGTTCCGGCGGTTCTGGGCCTCGGTCTCCGCGGTCCGCGCGTCGGTGGCCGCCCGGGTGGCCTGGGCCGGGTCGAACCGGCCGGTCACCCCGTCGGCGGTTCCGATCTGGTCCCGGAGCGTCTGCGTGAGGCCGTTCGCGGCCTGCTCCAGGGCGGTGTGCTGCGGGTCGGCCAGGTATTGCTCGGTAGCCGCGAGCGCGTTCTCCAGCCGGGTCAGCGCCCGCCGGGCCGCGTCCAGCCCAGCCGGGGTGGTGAGGTTCCGCGTCGCGGTGTCGGCCGCCGTCTCGGCCGCGGTCAACGGCCCGCGCGCCTCGTCGTGGCTGATCCGGTAGGCGGTCACCGGCCCCGGCAACTGTCCGCCGGTCAGGCCGACGACGCCGGGCAGCGCGGTCGCCAGCCCGTCGTGCCAGCGCCGCCCGTCCCGGTGCGCGGACCGGTGCGCCGGCCGGTCGAGCACGCCGTCGATCGCCGCCCCGGTGCCGACCGCCGTGTCGGTCCACTGAGGGTCGCGCCGGGCCGTCCACTCGGCCGAGGTGACCGTCCGCCCGTTCTGCTCGACCTGGGCCAACCCCTGCAGGTCGGGCGTCAGGTTGGTCAGCAGGTGCTCGGCCGCCGCCTCCAGCTGGGCCGCGACCGCCGGGTCCGCGGTCGGCTCGATCCGGATCACCGGTCCACTCGGGAGCGGCGGGGACGACGCCGGCGCCGGCTGACGCGAATCCCGCAGCGTGAAGCCACTCGGCGTCGCGTCCAGCGTCACACCGGGCAGCGCGGCGATGACGTACGAGCCGTTCGACGCCGTGATCCCGTGCCCGCCGACGCCCCCGGGCGCCCCGGTCAGCCAGGTGTTCACGGCCCGGTCGTCGCCGTGCTCGGGGGTGCCGATGAGCTGCCCGGGCGGGGGCGGCCGGTGCGTGAACCGGGTCGGCACCGGCGTCCAGCCGGGCTCGCGGGCCGGGTCGAGCGCCGACGCCGGCACCACGGTCGAGGACGTGACCGGCGCCCCGGTCAGCACCGCGACCGCACCCGGGTTCACCGGCGCGGTGTCGAACTGGATCGACGTCGGCACCGGCCAGCCCGGCGGCGTCCGGAGCCCGGCCAGGCCGGTCAGGAACGCCTGGACGTCGAAAGCGGTGACCCCGGCCGCGGCCCGCAGTCGGGCGGTGCCGTCCGAGGGCAGCGCGGTGAGCGGCACCGGCGCGGCCGGCGGAGTGCGGGTCAGCACGAGCTCGCCGTTGGCCACGTCCAGGTGCAGCCCGGCCGGCACCGGGATCGCCGCCATCGACGCCGGGTCGCCCAGCCGCTCGCGCCAGCCGGTCAGCCCCAGCTGCTCGGTGTCGCCGCTCCACAGCCGGAACAGCGCGGCCTTCGGGAGCACGACCGAGCGGGCCTCGCTGGGCAGCGTCGACTCGACGGTCATCGTGCGGTTCGCGTGCCTGGTCGGCGTCACGGTCAGCTCGACGTCGGACGCGTACAGGAACGACCAGCCCTTGTGCTTGCCCTTGCGTCCGTCGCCGATGCCGCCGGTCTCCGACGTCCCCTGCTGCCCGGCCGACTGGCGTCCGACGCCGATCGACGGCTCGTGCCGTCCGGTGTCGAGCGGGTTGCGCTGGGCCTCGACCGGGAGCACCTCGCCGGTCCGGGCGGCGAACCGGCCCTCCAGGAACGTCTCCCGACCGCGCTCGGTGCCGACGCGGTGGGCCTTGCCGTCCTCGGACTGCTTCTCCAGCTCCAGACGCTCGCTGTGGTCGATGAGTATCGGCCGGTCGCGCAGCCGGGCCTCGATCGTGAAGTCGCCGAGCTCGGTGGTGAACAGCCCGTCCCGGAAGATCGTCCCGGGGTCGACCTCGCGGGTCAGCGCGGCCCCGAGCAGCGCGGCGAACGTCGAACCGTCGGTGAGCTGGTCGATCACCAGGTCGGCGTCCGAATCCTCGGTGAGGTCGGACGGCCGGCGGGGGCCGGCGAACGCCTCTTCGATCAGCGTCCCGAGCTCGGCCGCTCCGTGCGCGCCCTCGATCCGGAAGTCCATCCCGTCGGGAAACGTCCAGGCCGTGCCGTCGGCCGGCCGGGTCACCCGGGGCGGGGCGGGCGCCGCCACCACCGACCGGGGCGCGGGCCCGGCCGCGAACAGCGCCCGGATCTCCGGGGCCTTGTCGACCAGCGTGTTCGGCACCGACACGGTCAGGCCGCCGACCTTGGTGATGAGGTCGCTGGCGAACCGCTGCACCCGCCAGGACCGCGCGACCGTGTGCACGTTCAGGCCGGTGGCGGCCAGCGCCAGCCCGAGCCGGTTCGGGACCCGGCGGCGGGTGATCCTGATCCGGTAGTCGAGGTCGGTGACGAACGCCTCGGTCGGGTCGGACTTCTCCGCGTACTCCGACGTCCCCTTGATCTCGCTGTCCCGGACCGACTCCTCGTGGATGCCCAGGTTCGCGCCCGCCCGCGCCTCCGACACCACCGACTGCAGGCCGTTGTCGCCGGTCAGCCGGGCCCCACCGATGTAGCCGAAGCCGCCGGCCAGGTTCCACAGCCGCCGCTTGACCTTGGTCACCTCGGTGACGTCGGTGGCCGCGGTGAACGTCGACGTGGTCTGGCCGGCCGCGTTCCCGGTCGGGGCCTGGCGGGTGTTGAGCTGCGTCGCGACGAGTTCGACGGTCACCTTCTCGTCGTAGAGCCAGCCGCGCTTGGTGAAGCGGTCCTTCATCCCGCCGTCGAACAGGCCCTGCGCCCCCGACCGCATCCGCCGCTTGCCGGTCAGCTTCCGCACGCTGTCGACGATGTCGTCGTAGAGGTGCGCCGGGACGTCCCGGTCGGCGTTGTCCAGCGCGGTGCGGATCTCGGCGTCGTCCAGCCGGGTGGAGCTCCTGACCGTCGACAGGCCCAGCATCCGGTGCAGGTAGGGCGGGGCGATCCGGTGGCCGGCCGGGGCCGGCGGGTTCGCGACCGCCACCGGCGGCGCGGCCGGGTTCACCCGCTGGGCCGCGACCTGCCGGATGATCCGGTCGGCCTCGGCCCGGCTCACCTTGAGCAGCGCGCCGGCCGGGATCGTGACCGACGTCGAGACCCGCCGTCGGTTGTGTCCCCAGACCGTCGGCCAGATGTTCTGCGTCTTCACCTGACCGGTGAAGGTGAGGGTGACGGTCGCGAGCAACCGGCTGGTGTCCTGCTGGAGGACGTCCCGGCGCGCCTCGGTGTGGCTGAGCTCCCGTTCGGTGCGTTCCGACGTTCCGCCGGACCACCCCTGCTGCAACCGCGGTAGTCCTTGGTGGACGTCCCGGGGACGGCTCTTGTCCCGCTCGACGAGATCGGTCGCCAGCGATTCGACGACGGCCAGTTCGACGCCCCGGTCGCGCCGATCCGAGCTGTCGGTCTGGTGGGTGACGTCGTCGGAGCGGTAGAGCGTGTGGCCGGTGCCGTCGGTCTCGCTGATCACCACCGGGTCGGACAGCTCGACCTCGACGTCCAGGTTGCCGAGCAGGTCGGTGAGGTGGCCCTTGCGCAGGACGTCGGCCGGGGTGCCGTCGCCGTCCAGATACTCCTGGATCGCCGAACGGATCGCGTCCGGGGTCAGCCGGTCGAGGATCGCGGTCTGCGACGGCGTGCCCGGCTCGGTCAGCGCGGACGCCTCGTACGTGTACTGGCGCCCGCTCCGGCCCTGGATCGTGCCGCGCTGCCAGCCGCTCCACAGGCCACCGAGGCCGAGCAGCCGGCGCACCGGCTGGGCCTTGCGCACCCGCCGGGCTGCACCCGGTGCCGTCACCGGATCCTCGGTGAGCGACCCGGCCAGCGCGACGTCGGCGGCGACCATCGCCTCGGCCGGCACGTTGACGTCGTCCAGCACGAACGGGCCGTCCAGCGTGAACGCCCCGGGGTTGGCCGCGGGTGGGACGTCCTCCAGGCGCAGCTGGGGCGCGGTGGCCGCCGGGAGCACCGGGTTCTGGACGGCCCGGGTCACCGGCGGCACCGCGAGCCGCAGCGCGTCGGTGACGGTCAGCGTCGTCGGCGCCGGAGGCGCGGGCGCCGCGGCCGCCGCGGGGGCCGCCGCCGGTGCGGGCGCCGGGGCCGGGAACGTCGCCGCGGTCGGGGCGGGCAGGCGCCGGCCCATCCGGCTGAACGGAGCGGCCATCGAGCTCGGCCGCTTCGGCGTCTCGACCTCGATCGAGTACGTCAGATCCGACGTGTACTCGTGCAGCGCGCCGTCGTACTTCTCCAGGTGACCGCCGGTCAGCGTGGTCACCCCGCCCATCCCCCGGCCCCGCCGGTAGAACCAGGTCGGTCCGAACCGGACGATGAACCCGCGGATCCGGTGGTGCCAGCCGGTCCGGGCGCCGAGCTCGAACGCGAACCCGGCCCGCCAGCCGCTGCCGGTGCTCGTGCCCTGCGAGTCGCGGTCGAGGTTCTGGACGACCTGCTCCAGCTGGGTGCCGGCCACCGGCCCCCGGTACGTGAACGGCGCGTTCGGCACCTGGGCCTTCACCCGCACCAGCACCGTCGAGGAGTTCGTGACCAGCCCGCGGGTGAACGACGACGGGCGGCGCAGCGGGATCGTGACGCCCTCGCCACGCAGCGTGGAGAACGAGCCGCGCAGCGCCGACTCGGTGACCTTCGAGACCAGCGCGGCCCGGTTGCGCAGCTGCAGCCGGGTCGGCTCGTGCCCGTCGCGGGGTAGCAGCTCGGGGTCGACCTCGACCACCGCTCGGACGGCCGCCTCGTACAGTTCCTGGCTACCCCGGACCTCGCGCAGGTCGGACAGCCCGATCGGCTGCCAGTTCCCGACCCGGGGCGCGAACGGGGACGTGGCCGGCACGGTCGCCGGGTCGGCCGGCAGCGGCGCGACGGCGGCCGGGGCGTCGGGATAGCCGAGCGCCCTGGCGTCGGCCGGGGTGATCCAGACTCGGGCCTTGACGACGCCGAGGTTCCGCGCGGGCGCGATGCCGGCCCCGGTCTCCACCCGGGTGCGGACGTCGATCGGGATCTCGTAGAGCAGCAGGTCGCCGGTGACCTTGCTCTTGGTGTCCACCCGGGACGCGAAACCCCGGCCGTCGGAGTCGCCGGAGCGCTTCTCGGCGCCCAGGTTCGGGCCGACGCCGAACACGCCGAAGCTGGCCGGATTGTTCGGGGCCTCGGCGAACCCGACCATCGGGCCGCCGGTGACCGTGATCCGGCTGTTCTTGTCCCGCGAGCGCCCGAACGCGCTGGTGACGAAGCTGCGCAGCGACGACTCGTGGCGTCCCGCGGTGCGCCCGGTGGCCAGCAGCACCGGGGTGCCGATCGTCCCGTTCATCGTCGCGTAGCCGCGGGTGGTCGAGCGGAAGCCGTAGACCCCCTCGCGGTCTCGGGACGTGATCTTGTCCGACGAGTAGCCGGTCGTGGTCAGCGGCTCGAGGTTGCGGCCGATCTCGCCGACGAACTCCAGCGCGTGCTCGCGGTGCGGACTGCCGATCTTCTTGAACCCGGCCGGGAGCAGCTCGACGAACCGGTCGAACAGCAGCGCCGGCCGCCCCGGAGCCGGGGGCTGGGTCAGCACGACGTTCTCGACGACCATCGTCGACGGCAGCTTCCAGCCGTCGGCCGGTGCGGCCACCGCGTTCGTCGCCGCGACCCGGGCCGGTGTCCGGGGCGAGACCGCGTTCTCCAGCGCGTGCGGCACCGCGATCGTGACGTCGGCGTTCATCGTGCCGGTGCTGGTCGCGGGCATCGGCACCGCGTACCGGGACCGGGTGCCGACGAGGTTGGCCCGGCGGTGGTGGACGTCGAGCTGGAGCGGGAGCGTGAGGTCGACCGGGCGGGCCTGGTTGGCCGCGTCGCCGTCGGCGGCGAACGTCATCTCCTCGTTCCGGCGGAAGCCGGACGCGGCCGTGACCGCGCTGCGCAGCCGGCTGCTCCACTGCGCGAACACCGAGACCATCCCGCCGACGCGCAGCGGCGCGCCGGGCGGGGCCCCGGTCGGGATGACCTCGGTGAACCCGGCGGCGGCGGTCCAGCCGGTCGCGGCCGACTCGCTCTGCGCGACCGCGCGCTGCGAGCGCTCCGGGAACCGGCGGTCGAGGTTGCCACCGGACGGGAAGTCGCCGGCCGCGTTCCGGTCGCTGGACGCCGAGCCGGGTGTCGTGCCGCGGGTGGCGGCGGTCGGCGGCGGGGCCGAGAGCACCAGCTCGATCGACCGGTCGCGGTGCGAGCCGTGGACGTCGTCCGGGAAGCGCGGGTTGATCGTGCGACGGAAACCGAGCCCGTCGGCGATGTCCCGAACGCCGTCGCGCAGGACGTCGTCCGGGAAGGCTTCGTCGATCGCGGCCCGCAGCGGGCCGTCGTCGACGCCGAGGTTGAGCGCCTGCACCGAGTCGAACAACCCCTGGCGGATCGCGTCGCCGTTGGAGAACCCGATCGTCCGGATGCTGGTGCCGACGTAGCCGCCCTCGCTGAGGATCCAGGGCACGGCCGGGAACGCCTGGCCGGGGTCGAGCAGCCAAGTGGCCCAGCTGTGCCCGGCCGCCTCGGTCGGCACCGGCTGGCTCGCCCCGGTGACGTCGGTGACGCTCACCGGCAGCGTCGGGCCGATCGGTGTCGTGCTGCCGTCCGGGTCGAACAGGATCCAGCGGCCGGTCGGCGGGATGTCCGGGCGCAGCACGCCGTCGGCGTCCACCGCGATCGTGCTGACGAACCCGTTGAACTGCGGCGCGGAGCTGGTCGTCGACTGGAACACGACGCCGGCCGGGGCCAGCACCGGGGTGCCCAGCGCCCGGGCGACCTCGGCCGCGATGCCGTTCGTACCGGTCTCGCACACGACCAGCCGGATCGGACGGGTGTCGCCGGCCGGCCGGTGGGCGCGGATGCGCTCGACGATCTCGTCGGCGCTCAGGCCGCTGTGCGCGACGAACGTGTACGCGTCCGGGTCGGGGGGCAGCGTCCGGGCCACGCGTACCTCGGCGTCGCCGCCGACGACGTGCCCATCGGGGCGGGACGGGTCGGGTCCGAGCGGCGTCACGTCAGTGCTGTCCTCGAAGGTGTCGTCCAGGGACACGATCCGGTCGGAAACGTGCCCGCCGACGTGCTGGGCGACCACGTCGGCGATCGTGGCCGGGGCCAGCACGTCACCACCCGGGACCAGCATCACGCGGTCCCGGGTGTAGACCAGCCAGTGCGCGCCGTCGTCCAGCCGGGCGGCGACGATCACGTTGTTGTCGCGGGCCATCGCGCCGAACCCGGCCGCGTCGAGGTCCCGCCCGGAGGCCGGGGCGGGGGCGATCACCAGCGGCCAGATCGGTGCGTCGCCCCGCGTCCCCAGCGTCCGGCCCAGCGCAGTGGTCACCCGGCTGACGTCGGCCGGGCCGAGGTGGCGGGGCATCACGACCGCGAAGGGAACGCCGGTGTGGAGGGCGTCCCGGTAGGCGGTGCGGGCCTGCTCGGAGTCGGCCTGGCCGGCCGTCCAGAGGATCCGGTCGGTCAGCATCATCTGGGCGGCCAGGTTGAACCAGGCCTGCCCGAACCGCACCGGCTGGTTGGACGAGTCGATCCGGTACAGGCGGTTCGCCTGCCCGTCCGGCGTGATGACGATCCCGTAGGAGTGGTGGGTGACCTCGAGGAACGTCAGCGTGACGCCGTGCCGCCGGGCGGCGGCGATGTCGGCCGCCCGGGTGGCCGCGGACGAGGGCCGGCTGACGAAGACCGTCGCCCCGCCGTCCGGGAAGGCCTCGTCGACCCGCCCGAGCGAACCCTCCAGGTACCGGGGATCGGAGCGGTCGGGCCCGAGGACGACCGTCGGTCCGGTCCGGAACGGGGCCACCCCCAACGCGGCGCCGAGCACGTCCGACGGTGGGTTGCTGCCGAGCAGGACGGCCGACTCGTGCCGCCGGAAGCGGCTGGGCAGCGGCTGCTCCCGGCGGGCGACCGCGTCGATGATCTCCCGGCTGGTCCGCGAGCTCAGCGGGTGGATCGTCTCGTCGGGATCGATCAGAGTCCAGCGCGTTCCGTCGGGCGCGAGCACTCCGCCGGTGCCGGTCCGGGTGGCGTCCGGCGGCCCGTCCGCGCGGACCGCCGTCACCATGCGGACGCCCAGGTGGCGGGCGATCCGCGCGAGCGGGGCGGGGTCCGGGTGCGTGCCGCTGAACACCACCAGCGCGTCGGACCGGCGGGCGTCGGACGCGTCGATCAGGTCGTCGATCGCCGCGGTCTGCTGGGCCCAGTCGGCGTTCTCGGGGACGACGATCGTCAGCCCCTGGTCCGGGCGCGCGAACGGGTGCGCCGGGTCGCCGGTCGCGCCGGTCACCGGCGTCAGCTCGGCGGTCGGCACCGAGGCCAGGTCGGGGACGGTCCCGAACGTGCCGTCCGGGCGGTAGACCCGCCAGGGCTCGCCCGGGCGGCCAGTGCGCGAGACGGCCACCGGGACGCCGCTGTCCCGGGCCAGCGCGCGGGCCTCGTCCCAGCGGCTCGGCGCCAGCGGCTGGGTCGCGACCGCCACCAGGCCCGGCCCGACCTCCCGTCCGACCTGCGCGAGACCGGCCGCGACGACGCTCGACGGACCGACGAACGCGAGCGCCGGTGCGGTGAAGCCGGCCAGCACCGGCTCCACGTCGCTGGGCACCCGGACCGGACCGGTGCGCAGTACCCCGCCCACCTCGTGGACGCCCCGGGGCAGCGTGAACGGGTGCCGGAACTCCGGGAGCGTGCTCGGCGCCTCCGGGAGCGGGTCGAGGCCCAGCGACGGCCCGTCGCCGTTGCCCCGGACCAGGAACCACTCCAGGCCGGCCGACGACGGCGATCCGGGCGGGCGGCGGCGGGCGATCACCGCGCCGCCGAACTCGTCCAGGATGGCGGCGATCCGGCCCCAGCGGGCCACGTCCTGGGGCTCGATGCCGTCCTCGTCGCGGAACACGATCAGCGGGGGCGCGTCCGGGGTGGCGTCGGCGAACAGCGCGCGGATCTGCTCGTCGGACATCAGCGGGAACGACCGGCCGATCGTGCTGACCGTGACCCCCGGCCGTTGCCCGGCGAACTCCGCGAAGCGTCGCTGGTGGTGCTCGGTGGCCTCGCCGAGCGATCCGACCTCCAGGAACGTGCCCTGGCCGATCGCGATGTCGGGCAGCGCGGGCTGCCACCGGGTGGCGGCGAACCAGGCGGTCAGCAGGCCCCGGGTGCGGGCGTCCGGCAGCAGGTTGCTCACCTGCTCCAACGCGGCCCGGTCGTCGCGGGGGGCGTTCCGGCGGGCGTGGTCGCCGACCGGCTGGGCCGCTCCGCGGTCGGCGGCCGGGTCGGTGTTCGACACGAGGCCCCGGCTGAGCTGGGTCTGCAGCTCGATCACGCCGATGTCCAGGCTGCCGTCCCAGAACCGCACGTCGACCCGTTCCCCGGGCGTCGTCGTGCGGACGGCCCCGGTGACGCTGGCGCTGACCACCGACTCGGCCGGGTCGATCTCCGAGCTGACGTCGCCGGCCACCGACGCGTCGTCGTCGGTGTTGAGCGTGGCCAGCACCGGGGCGAAGCCCAGCGCGGGCTGGGAGAAGAACGACGTCGCCTCCGGGTTGCGCAGGCGCCGCTCCTGGGCGGCCCGGTCGCCGGGCGGCGGCGTGCTCAGCGGGGCGGTGCGGCCCGGTCCGCTGTGGAATCGCGTGCCCGGCGTGGTGCCGAGTCGGTAGAGCGTGTCCTGCATCCCGGCGGCCGTCGATTCCAGCGCGATCAGCCCGTCGATCGGGTCGGTCCCGGAGGAGAGCAGGCTCTCGACGCCGACCGAGACCTCGGTCTGGCTGCCCGGGGTCGCGATCCCGCCGTGCCGGCGCACGATCGCCAGCGCCAGGGCGACGTCCCGCCAGGCCGACGCGGTGTTGGTCAGCGTCGGCGAGGTGAACGTGCCCTCGTCGAACGTCCAGCCGTCGAGGCCGAACCGGCGCAGGTCGCGGTTGATCCGGTTTTGCCGCAGCCGGCCCTCGGGCGTCCGGACGCCCGGGCCGAAGTCGACGCCCAGGCCCAGCGTGAACGACGGGCCGGTGCCGTCGGCGTGGCCGTCCGGCGGCGAGTACGGCAGCACCGACGTCTGACGCACCCACTCGACCAGCACGTCCGCGCTGACGTCGGTGCCGGTGCCGTCCCAGTCGGCGAGCGAGGGCATTGGGCGGTCGTGCCCGCTCCATCCGTCGATCGGCGGCGCGGCCGACGGCGCCGGAGCCGGGCGCTCTCCGATGCGGTCGAGCAGCGGACGCACCGCGTCCGGGGCCGGCGACGAGAACCTCGGCATGTCGTAGTGGTCGGCCGCGCCGGGCTCGAACGCGCGCCATGGGCCGTCGTCGGGGTCCGGGTAGTCGCGCAGGAACGCGTGCCGGTACTGCCCGGCCAGCGCGCCCGCCGTCCGGCGCTGGTCGTGATCGAGCGTGACGTCGGTGAACAGGAAGACCGACGGCCGGTCGGAGGCCGGGAGCTGATCGAGCCGCTCGGCGATCTCGGCCGCCGTCTCCAGCGCGTCGTCCCCGGTGACGACGACGACGTGCGGGACGCCGTCGGCGAGCAGCGCGTCGGCCGCGGCCCGGATCGCCGGCGACGGCGTCCGGCCCGACCAGATCAGACCGCCCTCCCGCTGAACACCAGCGGGCAGCCCCAGCAGCCCCAGCGACCGGTGGCCCAGGCCGCCCTCGGGCAGCGCGACGCTGCCCTCGGCGGTGTGCAGGTGCCACCGGGGGCCGTCCGGGGACTCGGTCGCGACCGTGAGGCCGGGCGGGACCGACGTCGGCGCGTCCGCGGTCGGTGCGGTGTGGACGACCAGCGTGCCGGCCGGCATCGGCTGGTCGGCGAACGTGGCCAGGACCTGGTCCGGGGTGAGGCCCGGGCCGGCCAGGACCGTGGTGCCCGCGCGGCCGCCCGCGAACGCCTGCAGGGCGGGTAGTGCCCGCGGGTCGATGTCCCCGACGACCAGAGCCGAGCCGGTGGCCCGCGCCCCGGGCGGGCGGGGCGTCCGGCCCTGCGGGGTGGCGGCGTCGGCGGCCTCGATCTCGGCTCGGGTGGAGCCGGCCGGCAGGTCGGGGCCGAGTCCCTCGGGGTAGTGCAGGGTCAGCCCGGCGCTGCTCGGAGCCACGACGCGTACCCCGGTGGTGGCGGCCAGGTCGGCGGCGTTCAGCGTGGCGGCGGGGCCGTCGAGGACGATCAGCGCCCGGTCGCGCCCGGTGCCGAGCAGCGCGGTCAGGTCCGGTACCAGAGCGGCGGCCGACGGATCGGTGACGACGATCGACGTGCCCTCGCCCCGCGCGGCCGGCGGGACGGTCGGCGCGGGCTCGCCTACCCAGAAGGTCCCGTCGTCGGTCCGGGTCACGCCGTCGGGCAGCCCGAACGCGTCGTCCGGAGTAGTCGCGCTGATGCCCGGGGCGCTGCCGTCGGGCTGGATCGTCAGCCAGGTCTCGCCGTCCACCGCCAGCGTCACCGGCACGCCGGACTCGCGGGCCAGCTCGCGGGCCTCCCCCCACCGGTGGACGCCGATCGGCTCGGTGAGCACGATCTGCGGCTCCCCCCGCCCGGCGTCGCGCAGCTCGGTGACGGCGTCGGAGAGCGAGAGCGGCCCGTCCGGCCGGGCGACGACCAGCGTCGGCCCGGGATGCGCCGTCGCCAGAGCGTCCACCGAAGGGTTCTGGGCCGCACCGACGCTGTACAGCGCGGTACCGGAGTCCCAGAAGCCGTCCGGCAGGCGCACGCCGGGGAACCGGCGGGTCCGAACCTCGGCCACCGCCTCGGCGGTGAGGACCGGACCGAGGCCGGGACCCTCGCCGTTCTCCTGGGGCAGGTACCACTCGGTGCCGTCGGGCGCGGTGAGCCCGCCCTCGCCGGGCGGCCCCGAGTAGGGGCGCAGAGCGACCGTGGTCCACGGGTGGGTGCCCGACAGGTCGGACCAGCGCGCGCTGTCGACGCCGATGTTGTCGACGCTGTCGACGACCACCAGCAGGTCCGGCGCGCTCTCGTGCAGCGTGGTGAGCTCGTCCTGGTAGTCCTCCAGGCCGCGGCGGAGCACCACGGTCGTGCCGGTGCGGGAGGCGGCGAAGCCGTCGTAGCGGCCGTGGGCGTCGCCCGCGTTCCGGTAACCGCCGATCATCAGGAAGTTCTGGTAGCCGGCCACGTTGTCGGGCAGCGTCGGCTGCCAGTGGGTCTGGGCGATCCAGGAGTCGAGCAGGGCCCGGGTGCGGGCGCTGCCGCCGTCACGGAGGACGCCACCGATCGCGGCCCGGGCCGGCTGGTCGGTCGGGGCCGGATCCTGACGCGAGTGATGGCCGAGCGGCTGCAGGTCCCCGGCCGGGGTGCTCGACCCGACCAGGCCGGCGCTGATCCGGGCCTGCAGTTCGATGACGCCGATGTCCAGGCTGGCGCCCCAGACCCGCATCTCCACGTGCTGACCGGGCGACGGAACCGGGCTGTTGAACGCGTTGCGCAGCGGGCGGAGGTTGAGCGCGTCCTCGCGGTTCGTGCCGCGGCCGAACCGCGCCCGGTGCGCCTCGGTCGCCTCGTCGTCGACGATCGCGTAGCCGTCGGAGGGCGCGGTCAGCGGGTTGGTCCAGCTCGTACCGCGGTGATACCGGTGACCGGGCGTGCTGCCCAGCCGGTAGAGCACGTCCTGCATCGCCGCGAACCGGTTCTCCAGCGCGACGACCGCGACGGTCGGCGACGGGCTGTCACGCAGCAGGTCGTCGACGCCGACGTGGATGTGGCCGCCGGCGTTCGGCGAGGTCCGGGCCATCGCGCCGTGGCGGCGCAGGATCGCGGTGGCCAGGGCCACGTCCCGCCAGGCCTGCGGGGTGTTGCTGAGGATCGGCGACACCAGCTCGCCGTGGACGGTGGAGTCCTCCTCCAGGCTCCAGCCGTTGCGCGCGGTGGTGTACCCGGCGTTGCTGGCCGCGTGGTAGCTGCCGACCGTCGAGCGTCGGCTCAGGCCGAAGCGGTGCAGGTCTGCGGCGATGCTCGCCAGGCGGGCCTCCCGCTCCTGTTCGGACAGCGACGGCGGGAAGACGAACTCCATCTCCAGTCCGACGGTGGGGCCGGTGCCGTCGACGTCCGGGTCGGTGTCGGGGTTGCCGTACGGGAGGACGGACTCGCTGCGCACCCAGGCGATGAGCTGCTCGGGAGTGGCGTCCGGGCTCGCCGGGTCGAAGCCCTCCGGGAGCGTCCCGGGAACGTCGGTCCACTGCTCGGCCGGCGGGTCGCCGGGGATCGTCTGCTGGGTGACGCCGAGGCTCTCGGCCAGCGGGGCGACCGAGCCGTCGGTGTCGAGAACCAGCGCGCTGGTCCGGAGGCTGCCGAAGTGCGACATCAGCCGGACCAGGTTCCGCAGCGACCCCCGCGGGTTCAGCGACACCACCGGCCCGTGGTGGGTGATCGTGTCGGGGATCGGGCGCGGCGGGCCGACGTGGGTCGCGTCGCCGTGCCGGAACACGCCGGGCGGTAGGCCGAAGTCCGCCGGGGCCGGGAGGGCCAGTTCGAGCGCGACGTCGGTGACCTGACGGCCGTCCGGGGTGAAGATCTCGCCGCTCTCCGGCACCAGCACGGTCGTCCCGGAGTCGACCGCCAGCGGGCCGGCGACCTCCGGCGTGCCGCCGAGCAGCACGACCAGCGTGTCCCGGCGATGGACGCCGAGGTCGAGGTCGTCGAGGGCGTCCGGGTCGGCGTTCGTGGTGACGACGACCGGCCGGTCGCCCGGGGCCTGGATCCAGGTGTCGGGGACGTCGGCGTGGATGGTGGCGGCCTCGCCCGTCCACAGGGCCCCGCGGTCGTGGACGACGCCGGCCGGGAGGTTGCGCGTCCACTGCGGAGTGGCCGGGAACTGGACGTTGTCCCGGGTCAGCGGCTCGGTCACGGAGTGGAAGCGGCCGTCCGGGTGGAGGATCAGCGTGTGGTCGACGTGGGCGACCGCGAGGCGCTGGCCGGTGCTCTGGGCGAACTCGCGGAGCACGTCCCAGAGGTGGATCCCGGCGACGTTCGGGCTGACGACCAACGGCGTGCCCTGGAGCGTCAGCTCCTCCAGGGTCTCGATCGTGCTCTCGTTCCAGGTCTCGATGATCACCAGCGGGCCTGGGTGGCTGGCGGCCAGGTCGGCGAAGGCGCCGGGGGGCGGGTTGCCGATCGTGTAGGTGCCGTCGGGGTTGGACCGGACGCCACTCGGCAGGGGCCGGGCCGCGGGGGCCGGAGCCGGGGCCTCGCGGGGCCCGGGATCCTGCCGGGCCAGGCGGTCGAGGTGGGCCGACGCGCCCGGACGGGTCTGTTCCGGGGCGCTCGCGGGGGGTGGGGCGCTCGCGGGGGGTGGGGCGCTCGCGGGGGGTGGGGCGCTCACGTCGTGGGCCACGATGTCGGCGACCGTCCCCGGGGTGAGGATCTCTCCGCCCGGCACGGTCAGGTGGCCGTGGCGGGTGAACACCTCCCAGTGCGTCCCGTTCCGGTTCCGGACGGCCAGCGTCACGTGGTGCTCGCGCGCAACCGTTTCGAGGTTCGCCGCCTCGATGTCGGCGGTCGTGGCCTCACCGGGCACCACCACCAGCGGCTGGACCGCCGCCCCGGCGTGCGGGGCGAAGCCCCGGCGCATCTCCTCGAGCACGACCCCGACGTCGTCCGGGGCCGCGTCGTCGGGGAGCACGGCGACGTACGGCACGCCGGCGCCGGCCAGCGCCTGATAGCCGCTCCGGGCCTGCGGCGACGACGGATGCCCGCCGACCCAGACGACGCCCGAGCCCACCGGGACCTCGGCCGTCAACCCGAACCAGCCCTGGGTGAACGAGATCCGGTTGCCCTCCGGGTCGCGCCCGTCGATCCGCTCGATCTCGCCGGCCGGGGTGATGTGGGTCCAGGTCTCTCCGTGCCGGAACGTCAGGCCGACGCCGGAGTTCCGGGCCAGGTCCTGCTCGCGGGCGCCCGGGACCTCGCTCGACGCAGCACCGACGAACACGGTCGGCGCCGAGTCCGGGAACGCCGCCGCCACCCGGCCGAGCGCGGCTCCGAGGTCGGTGACGTCCTCGCCGAGCACGACGGTCGGCCCGGTCCGGTAGCGGCTGATCGCGGACGCGGCCTGCACGACGTTCTCCGGCGCGGGCGCGTCGCCGTGGACCACCACGGGGCCGGACGCCCGGAACCCGGACGGCAACGGGCCGCGGCCGTAGCGCGGTGCGGTGACCGCGTCGATCGTCGCGCGATTCGTCCGGGTCGACAGCGTGATCGTGGAGCCGTCCGGCTGCAGCAGCATCCATCGGGCCGTGTTCGGCGCGGTGACGTCGCCGGGGGCCGGGGGCGTGGGGTTCGGCGTGGCGTCGTCGGCGACCACCGCGATCAGCGCCCGGACGTCGTTCCGGGTGGCCCACTGGGTGAACGTCGGCAGGTTCTGGGCCCCGTAGCCGCCCATGAAGACCAGTAGGGCGTCGGACCACCGGTTCCCGGCCACGGCCCGGACGTCGGTGATCGTGTTCAGCCGGTCGTCGACGCCCGGGCCGCGACGGTTGGCCGGCTGGGAGACGATCGTCAGCTCCGGTGCGCCCGGGACCGCTAGGCCCAGGCGGGTCCGGGCCGGGTCGCCGAGCCAGACGGCGTCGTGCTCGATCGAGACGCCGGGCAGGAGATCGACGAGATCGCCGAGCGTCAGCGGGGTGGCCGTGGAGAAGTCGAGCGTCTCGACGTCGGCCAGGGTCGGCGCGGTGGCGGCGGTGCCGTCGGGCCGGATCACGGTCCACGGGCCGTCCGGGTTCGCGGTGGACGAGATCGCGACCGGCACGTTCGCGGCCCGGCTGAACGTGAGGGCCTCGGTCCAGCGGAACCGGGGCAGGCGCTCGGTGACCACGGCCCGGAGGCCCGGCGTGGCGAGCGCCGACACCGCGCTGATGGCGTCGGGCGAGATGCGCCCGACCGTGACGACGGTATCGCCGGGGACGTCGAACGACGGCGTCCGGCCGACCCGGAGCGTGCCGCCCTGCTCGTAGACGCCGGGCGGCAGCGTGAAGTCGTGCCGGAACTGCGGCAGCGTGGTGTCGGGGTTCAGCGCGGTCCCGAGCCTCGGGCCCAGGCCGTTGCCGCGGACGACGTACCACTCCCGGCCGTACGGGGTGGCCGGGCCGGTCGCCGTGTAGTCGCGCAGCGCGAACGGGGCGTCCCGCTGGGCGATCAGCACCCCGCCGACGGCGTTCAGCGCGACCGCGGCGGCGCCGATCGCGGCCTGGCCGTCCGCGCCGACCTCCTCGTCGACGATGACGACCGGCGGGCGGGCCGGGTCGGCGTCCGGGAAGAGCGCGCGGAGGTCGTCGGGCGGAAGCGCGGCGATGGCCCCGGCGGTGGAGCGGACGGTCGGGCCCGGGCGGCTCGACGCGAACTCGGTGAACGCCTGCATCGCGTCGGCGTCGACCTCGCTCCCGCCGAGGTCGAGGAAGGCCCCGTAGCCGACGGCGCCGTCCGGCAGCGTGGGTTGGGCGGAGGTGGCCGCGAACCAGGAGTCGAACAGCGCGGCCGAGCGGGGGTCGCCGTCCGGGAGCAGGTCGCGGGCCGTGGCCGGCGTCGGGCCGGTGGCCAGGCCCCGGGTCATCGTCGCCTGGAGTTCGATCACGCCGATATCCAGGCTGCCGCCCCAGACGTTGAGCGTGACCGGGCCGTCCGACGGCTCGATCCGCGCCGACGCCGGGCCCCGGTGGTACCGGGCGCCCGGGGCGGTGCCCAGGCGGAACAGTTCGTCCCGGAGCGCGTCGACGTTGGTCGCGAGGTCACCGGGCTCGGTGAGCGTCATCGCGGTGTCGGTCCGGCCACCGGGGACGCCGCCGTGGCGACGGACGACCCCCAGGGCGAGAGCGACGTCGCGCCAGGCCGTGGCGGTGTTCGGGAGGCTCGGCGAGGTCAGCACGCCGGTCTCGGGGTCGATCGACCAGCCGTCGAGCCCGAATCGCCGCAGGTCAGCGGCGATCCGCTCCAGCCGGATCGCCCGTTCGCCGTCGAGGAGCGCCGGGTCGACGTCAACGCCCAGGCTCAGCGCGATCGGCGGCCCGGCGCCGTCGGTGGCCGGCGCGGTGTACGGCAGCGACGAGGTCTGGCGCACCCACTCGACCAGCAGGTCCGGGGTGACGTCGGCGCCGAGGCCGTCCCAGCCGGTGAGCACCGGGGGTGTCCCGGGGCCGTGGGCGCTCCAGCCGCCCAGCGAGTTCTCGGCCCCCGGGTGCTGACCGACGTGGTCGAGCACCCGGCCGATCGTCTCCGGGGTCAGCGTCTCGAAGTCCTCCAGATCGGACACCGAGTCGCCGCTCGGGCCGTACCCGGTCCAGGCGCCGGGCGAGCCGTCGTCGCTCGGGAGGTGCAGGAACACCGCGGTGCCGTGCCGCCGGCCGATCGCCCCCATCTCGCGCAGGGAGGCGGCGTCGGGCTCGACCCCGGACAGCAGCGCGACCGGCGGCCGCCCGCCGCGCGGGAGCCGCTCGGTGACGTCGGCGAGGCCGGTCAGCGAGTCCGCCACGACGACGAACGGGACGCCGTCGGCGAGCAGCGCGTCGGCCGCGGCCCGGACCTCCGGCGACGGGGCCCGCCCCGACCAGATCAAGCCGCCCTCCCGCTGAACACCAGCGGGCAGCCCCAGCAGCCCGACCGTCCGGTAGCCCAGGGGCCCGTCGACGGTGGTGGGGCCGGCCGGGGTGTGCAGCTGCCACCGGGCGCCGTCGGGCGATTCCGTCGCCACCGTGACGCCGTCCGGGACCGAGGTCGGCGAATCGCTCGTCGGCGCCGTGTGCACGATCAGCGTGTCGGCGGGCAGCGGATGTCCGGCGAACGTGCTCAGGACCTGGTCGGGCGTCAGTCCGGGCCCGGCCAGCACGGTCACGCCGGTGCGGCCCCCGGCGAACCGCTGCAACTCGGTGAGCGCCTGCGGGTCGACGTCGCCGACGACCAGCACGGGCCCGGTGGCCCGGACGCCCGGCGGGCGCGGGGTGCGACCCCAGCGGGCGGCGGCCGAGGCGGCCTCGATCTGGGCCCGGGTGGCGCCGGCCGGGAGCGTCGGCCCGACGCCCTCCGGGAAGTACAACGTGGAACCGGAGAACACCCGGACGCCGGTGCGCGCGGCCAGCCCACCCGGATCCGGGATCCCGTCCGGCGCGACGACGAGCGCCTGGTCGGTGCCCGTCCCGAACAACGCGGTCAGCTCGCTGACGTCCGCATCGGTGACGGTGGCGGGAACCACGACGGTGGGCCCCGCGGTCCCGGAGCCCAGCGGGTCGACGCCAGGCGGGCCGGCCCAGAACGTTCCGTCCTGCCGGGTGAAGCCGTCCGGGAGGCCGAAGGCCTCGTCGGGCGTGGTGGCCGGCAGCCCGGGCGCGGGCCGGAGCGTCCCGGCGGTCGGGGCCGCCCCGGTCACGTGCGCGCTGCCGTCCGGCTGGATCACCAGCCAGGCGCCGCCGGTCACCGGCAGCGTGACGGTCGCGCCGGAGTTCCGGGCCAGCGCCCGGGCCTCCCCCCAGCGGTGGACGCCGATCGGCTCGGTCAGCACGACGAGCCGGTCGCCGTCCTCGGAGATCGCGTCGAACACCGCGCCGACCGACTCCGGACCGGCCGCGACGACCGTCACCCCGTCGCCGAGCACCGGCGTGCCGACCGTCCCGGGTCCGTAGACCGCGCCGCCCTCGTCGCGGAACCCGTCCGGCAGCGTGACGCCCGGGAACCGGCGCGCGGGCAGGTTCGCCGCGATCTCCGGCGTGAGCACCGGACCGAGACCCGGCCCTTCGCCGTTCTCCTGGGCCAGGTACCACTCGGTGCCGTCCGGCGCCATGAGCCCCCCGCCTTGCCCGGGCGGTCCGTCGTAGGGGCGCAGCGCGATCGTCGGCCAGGGATTCTGGCCCGAGTGGCCGGCCTGCCGGTCGGTGTCGGTGTCCGGCCGATCGGCCGAGATCACCAGCAGGTCCGGCGCGCTCCGGTGCAACTGCTCGAGCGACGACCGCACCGCGGCCGGGGTGGTTCCGCGCACGACCACGGTCGTGCCGTCCCGCTGGGACGCGAACTGGTCGAACCGGTCGTGCTCGGAGCTCGACGGCCGGGCCGGGCCGACCGCGAGGAAGTTCCGGTAGCCGGTCGCGTCGTTCGGCAGGGCCGGCTGCCAGGACGTCTGGCTGACCCAGGACTCCAGCAGCGCCCGGGCGCGCTCGCCGAGGCCGTCCGGGAACAGCGCGGTGATCGCGTCGATCGCGGCCTGCCCGTCGGCGTCCGGGCCGTGCTCCCCCAGCGCCTGGAACGGGTGCGTCGTGGTGTCGGTCTCGGCCGCGCGGAGGATGGCCGCGCTGATGCGCGCCTGCAGCTCGATCACGCCGACGTCGAGGCTGACGCCCCAGTGCCGCATCTCGACGTGTTGGCCGGCGTTGACGCCGAGCAGCCGCCCGAGCGTGAGCGCGGTCCGCATCGAGCCGAGGTTCAGCGCGTTGTGGCTGGAGTCGCCGTCGTAGCTGGTCAGCCGGGTCAGGTGGGCGTCGCCGTCGTCAACGATCGCGTAGCCGTCGGAGGGCTCGGTCAGCGCGTGGGTCCAGCGGGTGCCCCGGTGGTAGCGGTGGCCGGGCGTCGTCCCGAGCCGGAACAGCACGTCCTGCAGCGAGGCGAACCGGTTCTCCAGCGCGACGACCGTGGAGATCAGCGGCGTGCCGTCCCGGACGAGCGAGTCCGCGCCGACGTGGATGTGGCCGCCGGCCCGGGCCGACGCGGTCGCGCTGGCGCCGTGCCGGCGCAGGATCGCGGTGGCCAGCGCGACGTCCCGCCAGGCCTGCGGGGTGTTGCTGAGGATCGGCGAGACCAGCTCGCCGTCCACCGTGGAGTCTCGCTCCAGGCTCCAGCCGTTGCGGTCGGCGGTGTAGCCGCGGGCGCTCGCGGTGTGGTACTCACCGATCTCGGCCGACGTCGTCAGGCCGAAGCGGTGCAGGTCGGCGGCGATCCGGTCGAGCGTCTCCCGCCGCTGGGCCGGCGTCAGCGAGCTGGGCAGGTCGAACTCGAGCTCCAGGCCGAGCGTCGGGCCGCGGCCGTCGACGTCCGGATCGGCGTCGGGCAGGCCGTAGGGCAGCACGGACTCACTGCGGGCCCAGGCGATCAGCTGCTCGGCGGTGGCGTCGGGGTCGGTGGGGTCGAAGCCGTCGGCGTGGATTCCGTCGGTGGTCACCTGTTCCGAGCGACCGTTGGCGTCGGCGGCGGCGAGCTCGCCGGCGTCGAGATCGTTGAGCGTGTCGAAGCCCTCGCCGTCGAGGGCGTTGGGCGGGAACGCGACCCAGGGGACGCCGCCGGCCGTGTGGATGCCGTCCGGGCCGACGCGGATGTCGGTCTGCGGGGCCAGCACGACGAGGTCGGTGACGTCGGCCAGCTGCTGGGCGAAGCGGGAGGTGATCGCGCCGGTGCCGCAGGAGAGCAGCGTGATGCTGCGCTTGCCGGTGAGCGCGCCCCGGCGGGTCAGGAAGCCGGCCAGCTCGGCCGGCGGGAGCAGGACGAAGCGGGTGCTGCCGTCGGGCTCCGTCAGCGGCACCCGGACGTTCTCGCCGCGGCCGTGGACGGCGACGGTGAGGATCGTGGGGTCGCTGGACGGGACCGGGTTCGGGCCGAGGTCGGTGACCTCCTGGGCGGTGACCAGCGCGATCCCGCCGTGGGGCAACGGGGTCGTCAGCGGCCGGTCGGTCGGCGACAGCGTGACGACCGGCAGGTCGGCCGGGTCGCTGTCGCTGAGCGTGACGCCCCGGGAGCCTTCCCCGCCGGAAGTCGTCGCGGCGGCCGACGCGGCAGCGGCGGCGGCGATGTCTCGGCTGAGCTGGTTCCGGGCGGCCCGGGCGTCGGTCTGCAGCTGGGCGGCGGCCGCGTCCGGGGCCACGACCGCGTTGCGGATACGGGTGTCCAGGTCGGCGAGCCGGGCCTGCTCGTTCCGCAGGTCGGTCGCGGTCGTCTGCAGCGCGTCGACCGCGTCGGACCGGGTCTGCGCGTCGGTGACGTCGGTCCCGGCGTCCTGCAGCACGGTCGTGAGCCGGGTGCTCGGGGCGCGCAGCGCGTGCCGCTGGGTCACCGCGGCCTGGATCCGGGTGCGCCGGGCGGTCGCGTCGGCCAGCTCCTGGTGCACCGCGGTCACCGCCCGGCCGAGCTCGCCCTGGTCGATGTCCCGGTCGATCCGGACCGACTCGTCGAGCTGGTTGGTGATCGCCCCGTGGGCCTGGTCGAGGCCCCGGTGGGCCGCCGGGTACTGGGCCAGGGCCGCGTCCAGCCGGTCGAGCGCGCCCTGCGCGGTGGCGGCGTCGGCATTCTGGGCCTGAGTCAGTGCGGCCTGCAGCTCGGCGTGCGCGGCCAGGAAGTCGGTGACCGCCTGGGGCACCACGATCGGGTTCTGCGTCAGGTCGACGACCCCGGCCAGGTCGCGGCCGACGTTCGCCAGCCAGGTGTTCGCCTCGCGGAACGCGGGGTCGGCGTCGAGGTCGTCGAGCGTCCGGTTCGTCGTCGGGTCGGTGAAGGCGGCCGGCAGCGCGGGCGCCCCGCCGCGGGTGGCCGTCCACTCGGCCGACGTCGTGATGTCCCCGTCCTGGGCGACGTGCGCGAGGTCGGCCAGGTCGGGCGTCAGGTGGGCCAGCAGGTGCTCGGCCGCGTCGTCGAGGCGCTGCTGCAGCGCCGGGTCGGCCGAGGCCTCGATCAGGACGATCGGCCCGCCCGGGTTGGCCACCATCGGCGGACGCTGGACGACATCGGGCGTCCGGAGAGTGAAGCCGGTGGTGGTGGCGTCGAGCACGATGCCGCCGAAGCCCGCGATCTGGTAGGAGCCGGGCCGGCCGTCGACCGGGGTGATCCCGTGGCCCGCGGTGAGCCAGCCGGTCGTCGCGCGGAACCCGGTCGAGGACGGGAACGGCTGGCCCGGCTGGTACGTCACCTCGGCCGGGACCGGGTTCCAGCCCGGGTCGCGAGCCGCGTCGGCCCCCGGCGGGACGGTCAGCGGCATCGCGACCGGCGCCGGGAACGCCGACGGGGTGGCCGTCCCGCCCTCGAACGTGATCACGGTCGGCGGCGCGGCCAGCTGGCCCAGGAAGAACGTGACGTCGGCGTCGCTGACGCCGGGAGCCACCGTGAGCCGGGCGGTGCCGTCCGAGGGAAGCCCCAGCAGCGGCAGCGGCACGGCCGGCGGGGCCCCGGGCGCGAGCCGGATCGCCCCGTCGGGCGTCACCGACGCCTGGACGTTCGGGGGCATCGCGGTGGCCGGGATCTCCTCCGGGTTGCCCAGCCGCTCGGGCCAGCCGTTCAGGCCGAGCTGCTCCATGTCGGCCGCCCAGACCCGGAACAGCGCCCCGTTCCGGATCACCACCGACATCGCCTGGCCGGGCAGGGCGGTCTCGACCATCGCGGTGCGCTGCGAGTGCTTCGGCCGGATCGTCAGCTCGACGTCGGACGCGTACAGATAGGACGCACCCTTGTGCTTGCCCTTGCGCCCGTCGCCGAGGCCGCCGGTCTGCGAGGTGCTCTCCTGGCCGGCGGTCTGGCGTCCGGCGCTCCCGGACGGCTCGTGCCGGCCGGTGTCGAGCGGGTTGCGCTGGGCCTCCGCGGGCAGCACTTCGCCGGTCCGGGCCACGACCCGGCCCTCGACGAACGTCTCCCGCCCGCGGTCGGTGCCGACGCGGTGGGCCTTGCCGTCCTCGGACTGCTTCTCCAGCTCCAGCGTGTCGGTGGTGTCGACGAGCGTCGGCCGGTCGCGCAGCCGGGCCTCGATCGTGAAGTCGCCGAGCTCGGTGCTGAACAGCCCGTCCCGGAAGATCGTCCCCGGGTCGACGCCGTCGCCGGTGAGCGCGGCCCCGAGCAGCGCGGAGTAGACGCCACCGTCGGTGAGCTCGTCCAGGACGAGCGCGGTGTCGGGGTCGTCGGTCAGCGCGGACACCACCGGCTGCGGGGCGGGCAGCGGGCCCACGAACCCCGGCGGGCGCTTGCCGACCCGCGCCGGCGGCGGCCCGGAGAACGCCCGGTCGATCAGGTCGCGGAGGACCTTGGCCCCGTGGCCGCCCTCGATCCGGAAGTCCATGCCGTCGGGGAACGTCCACGACGTGCCGGGCGCGGGCCGGGTGGCCTTCGGGCGGCTCGCGGGCGGGGCCGGCTGGAACCGCCCGGCGTCCCCGACGTCGGCGAGCGCGTTGTCGAGCGCGACCGGCTTGTTGGCCAGCGAGGTCGGCACGGCGACGGTCAGCGCGTCCGCCTTGTCGATCGGCCCGCTCTCCGAGCGCTGCACCCGCCACGACCGGTCCGCCGACCGGAGGCCGACGCCGAGCGTCAGGCCCAGCCGGCTCGGCACCCGGCGGCTGGTGACCTTGACCTGGTACTGCAGGTCGGAGACGAACCCCTCGGTCGGTCCGGACTTCTCCGCGTACTCCGACGTCCCCTTGATCTCGGTGTCCCGTACCGACGTCTCCCGGACGCCGACGTTCCCGCCCGCGCGGACGTCGGGCCCGATCGCCTGCAGGCCGTTGTCGCCGGTCAGGCGGGCGCCCCCGAGGTACCCGAGGCCGGCCGAGCCGCTGAAGAACCGCCGCTTGATCGCGGTGATCTCGTTGATGATCGACGACGCGGTGAACGTCGACGTGGTGGTGCCGGCCGGGGTGCCGCCGGTACCGCGGGTGTTGCTCGGGACCGCGACCAGCTCGACCGTGACCTTCTCGTCCCAGAGCCAGCCCGACCGGGTGAAGTGGTCTTTCATCCCGCCGTCGAACAGGGCCTGGGCGCCGGAGCGCATCCGGCGCTTGCCGGTCAGCTTCTGGACGCTCGTGACGACGTCGGAGCGCAGCCGCTCGGGGACCGGGGCGGTGCCCTGGCCGAGCGCGGTGAGCGTCTCGGTCTCGCCCAGCCGCTTCGAGTCGCGGACGTTGGACAGGCCGAGGATCCGGTGCAGGTAGGGCGGTGGGCGGCGGCCGTTGCCGACCGCGGGGGTGAACGGGGCCGGGGTGTTCAGCGGGACGAGCGGGATGCCGTCGTCCTCCGTGAACAGGTTCGCCGCGTCCGTGTAGAGGGCCTCTTCGCGCTGGTCGGCGACCTGCTGCATGATCCGGTCGGCCTCGGCCCGGCTGACCTTGAGCAGCGCACCGGCCGGGATCGTGACCTTGGTCGTGACGGTCTCGGTGGTCTTGCCGCCGAACAGGTTCGGGGTGCTGACCTCACCGGTGAACGTCAGCGTGATCGTCGCCAGCAGGCGGCTCGTCGGTTGCTTCTCCAGCACGTCCCGGCGGGCCTCGGTGAGGCTCACCTCGCGTTCGGACCGGTCGGACCGCCCCTGCGCGTACCCCTGCTGGGCCCGGGGAAGCGCCTGGTGGACGTCACGGGGGCGGCTCTTGTCGCGTCCGGTGATGTCGGTGGCCAGCGACTCGATCACCGCCACGTCGACGCCCTTGTCGCGCCGCTGCGAGGTGTCGGACTGGTGGCTGACGTCGTCCGACCGGTACAGGTTGTGCGCCGGGTTCGTGCCACCGGCGTCGGTCTCGCTGACGATGTGCGGGTCGGAGAGCTCGGCGGTCATCGTCAGCGAGCCGAGCAGGTCGGTGAGGTGGCCCTTGCGCAGGACGTCGGTCGGGGTGCCGTCGCCGTCGAGGTACTCCTGGATCGCCGAGCGGATCGCGTCCGGGGTGAGGCGGTCGAGGATCGCGGTCTGGGACGGGGTGCCCGGCTCGGTCAGCGGCGAGGCGTCGAACGTGTAGCGCTGGCCGCTCTGGCCGTCGATCGTGCCGCGTTTCCAGCCGCTCCAGAAGTTGCCCAGGCCGCGGAGCGAGCGGATCCGCTGGGGGCGCAGGAGGTGCGTGCCGGGCGTCCGCTCGACCGTGACCGACTGGGCCAGCGCGACCTCGGCCGCTGTCGTGACCTCGGCCGGCGTGTGGACGTCGTCCAGAAGGAACGGACCGTCGAGCGTGAAGGCGTCCGGATTGGTGTCGGTGGGGGCGGGGGTCTGGTCCTGGAGTTCGACGGTCGGGGCCGCGGTCGGCAGGCCGGGCGGGGTGAAGGCCCGGCTGACCGGCGGGACCGCGATCCGGAGCGCGTCCGGGATCGTGAGGGTGGTGGGCGGTGGGGCCGGCGCGGCCGCGGGCGCGGGGAACGTCGCCTGCGTCGGGGTGACCCGGTTGCCGATGCCGCGGAACGGCGCGGCCATTCCGCTGGGGCGGTTCGGTGTGGTGACGTCGATGGAGAACGTCAGGTCGGAGGTGTACTCGTGCAGCGTGCCGTCGTACTTCTCCAGGTGACCGCCGGTCAGCGTGGTGACGCCACCCATCCCCCGGCCCCGCCGGTAGAACCACGTGGGTCCGAACCGGACGATGAACCCGCGGATCCGATGGTGCCAGCCGGTCCGGGCACCGAGCTCGAACGCGAACCCGGCCCGCCAGCCGGTGCCGACGCTCGCCCCGCGGGCGTCCCGGTCGAGGTTCTGGACGACCTGCTCGAGCTGGGTCCCGGCGACCGGCCCGCGGTAGGTGGGCGCGGTGTTCGGCAGCTGGGCCTTGACCGTGACCAGGACCGTCGAGGAGTTCGAGACGAACCCGCGGGTGAACGACGACGGACGTTTGAGAGGGATCGTGATGCCCTCGCCGCGCAGGGTGTGGAATGAGCCGCGCAGCGCCGACTCGGTGACCTTCGAGACCAGCGCGGCCTGGTTGCGCAGCTGCAGCCGGGTGGGCTTCTGGCCGTCGCGGGGCAGCAGGTCGGCGTCGACCGCGGTGACCGCCTGGACGGCCGCGTCGTAGAGCTGCTGGCTGCCCCGTACCTCGCGCAGGTCGGACAGCCCGATCGGCTGCCAGTTGCCGACCCGGGGCGCGAACGGGTTGGTGTTCGGGGTCGCCGCCGGGTCGGCCGGCAACGGGGCCGCGGCCGGGACGTCGGGATAGCCCAGCGCCCGCGCGTCGGCCGGGGTGATCCAGACCCGGGCCTTCACCGCGCCCAGGTTCTGCACGGTTCCGGCGTCGGCGTCGCGGTGGACCTGGCCGTCGACGGTCAGCGGGATCTCGTAGAGCAGCAGGTCGCCGGTGACCTTGCTCTTCGTGTCGACCCGGGAGACGAACCCGCGGCTGTCGGACTGCCCGCTGGACGTGTCGGCGCTGAGGTTCGGGCCGAAGCCGAACACGCCGAACGCGGCCGGGTTGTTCGCCGCCTCGGCGAACCCGATGATCGGGCCGCCGGTCACGGTGATCCTGCTGCTCTTGTCGCCCGACCGCCCGAACGCGCTGCTCACGAAGCTGCGCAGCGACGATTCGTGGCGCCCGGACGTCCGCCCGGTCGCCAGCAGCGTCGGCGTCCCCACGGTGGCGGTCAACGTGGCGTAGCCACGGGTGGTGGAGCGGAGGCCGAACGCGCTGCCGTCACCCTTGGAGACGATCTTGTCCGACGAGTAACCGGTCGTGGTGAGCGGTTCGAGATTGCGGCCGATCTCGCCGAGGAACTCCAGCGCGTGGTCGCGGTGCGGGCTGCCGATCTTCCGGAAGCCGGGCGGGAGCATGTCGAGGAACCGGTCGAACAGCCCGTCCGGACGCCCGGGCGACGGGGTCTGGGCGAGCACGACGTTCTCGACGACCATCGTCGACGGCAGTTTGTAGCCACCGGCCGGAGCCACGTGGCCCGGCGCCGGGACCGGCCGCACCGCGCTGTCGAGGTCGTTGGGCAGCGCGAACGTCACGTCGGCGTCGATGGTGGCCGGGTTCGTGCGGCCGGTCGTGCTGACGCCGTCGGCGGCCCGGGTGTTGACCGTGACCGTGAGGGCCAGCGTCGCGTCGACCGCCTGGGAGCGGCCCGGGCCGTCGCCGACCGGAGCGAACGTCATCTCCTCGTTGCGGCGGTAGCCGGACGCGGCCGCGACCGCCCGGCGGAGCCGGTTGCTCCACTGGGCGAACACCGACACGATGCCGCCGACCTTGACCCCGGCCGACGCCGGGTTCGGCGCCGGGGCGACCTCGCTGAAGCCGAGCGCGGCGGTCCAGCCGCTGGTCGCGGACTCGCTCTGGGCGACCGCGCGCTGCGACCGCTCGGGGAACCGGCGGTCGAGGTTGCCGCCCTCGACGAAGTCGTTCGCGGCCGTCCGGTCGCTGGACGCGGACGCGGTCGTGCGGCCGCCGGTGGCCGCGGCCGGCGGCGGAGCCGAGAGGACCAGCTCGAACGACCGGTCGCGGTGCGATCCGTTCTCGTTCGGATTGATCGTGACCCGGAAGCCGAGGCCGTTGACCATGTCCCGGACGCCGTCGCGGAGGACGTGGTCGGGGAGTTGGGTCCTGATGAGGTCCTCGAGACGGGCCCGGTCGGGGCCGAGGTTCAGCGTGTCCAGGTACTCGACGATGCCCATTCGGATCGCGTCGCCGTTGTGGAGACCGACCGTGCGGATGCTGGAGCCGAGGAACCCGGGGTCGGAGAGGATCCAGGGCAGTTGGGCGTAGGGGACGCCGGCGCCTAGCCAGGTGGCCCATTCCTGGGTGGTCGCGTCGTCGGGCGCGGGCTGGGACGGGCCGGTGAGGTCGGTGATGCTGACCGGGAGCGTCGGGCCGAGCGGGGTGCTGTCGCCGTCCGGGGTGAACAGGATCCAGTGGCCGTTCGGGGGTACGTCGGGAGCGAGGGTGCCGTCCGGACGGAACTGGATCGAGCTGACGAAGCCGTTGTGCTGGGGGGCCTGGCTGGTCGTCGACTGGAAGACGATGCCGTCCGGGGCGAGCACGTCGGTCTGCAGGAGCCGGGCGACCTCGGCGGCGACGCCGGTGGTGGCGGTCTCGCAGACGACGAGCCGGATGGGGCGGGTGTCGGTGGGGGATTTGAGGCGGCGGATGCGGTCGGCGATCTGGGTGGCGGTTTCGCCGCTGTGGGAGACGTAGGTGTAGGAGTCGGGGTCGGGTGGGAGGGAGCCCGCGAGGTCGGCCTCGGCCGGCCCACCGACGACGTGCCCGTCGGGGCCGAGGGGGGTGACGGCGGGGGCGGCGTGTTTGAGTTGTTGGGGGACTACCGGGAGGCCCAGGCGGGTGCTGAAGCGGTCGGCGACGTTCTGGAGCCAGCCGGCGGCCGCGGTGGCGTCGAGCCCGGGCCGGACCTGCTCACTCATGTACCGGCCGGACTTGTCGTTCACCGTCCACGAGTTGATCGCCGGGTCGAACCGGAACTCCCCGGCGATCCGGCCCCTCCCCGGCGCCGACACCCCGGACTGGTCGAACGCGACCGCCAGGCCGGTATGCCCCAGGCCGATCAGCGACTGGGTGAGCGTCGCCTCGGTCAGGTCGGGGTCCTTCTCGCGCATCGCGTCGAGCAGGTCGTAGAACTGCTCCTCGCCGACGATCCGCCGACCGTCCTCGCTGCCGAGCATCACCTCCCCCGAGTCGGTGACCAGGAAGAGCCACACCGCGCCGGTGTCCTGCACGAGACGCTCGGGGTTGATCTCGTCCAGCCCGACGTACAGCGGGTTCGGCCGGACCGTGAGGTCGTCGGCGTACTGCTCCTCGCTCTTGACGCGCTTCGGCGGGACCGCGTCGCCGTAGGTCGGCCGCAGGGCGGCGTCGGTCTCCGGGGCGACCGGGGCGATCGGCCCGGGCTCTTTGGCGGTGGGCTCCGGGTTCTTGCTCTTCTTGTCTTTCTTGGCCGGGGCCGGCGCTGGGGCCGCGGAGTGTTTCAGCTGCTGGGGAACTACATCGACGCCGAGGTGGGCGCCGAAGCGCTGAGCGACGTTGCCGAGCCAGCCGGCGGCGACGTCCCGGTCGAGCCCCGGGCGGACCGAGTCGCTCATGTACCGGCCGGACTTGTCGTTCACGGTCCACGACTCGGTGTCCGGATCCCACCGGAACTCCCCCGCCGCCCGCCCCAGGCCGGGCTCCGACGTTCCGGTGCTCCGGTCGAACGCGACCGCCAGGCCGGTGTGCCCGAGCCCTACCAGGGATTGGGTCAGCTCCACCTCGGTGAGCTTCGGATCCTTCTCCTGCATCGCCGCGAGCAGCTCGTAGAACTGTTCGTCGCCCATCAGGCGGCGGCCGTCCTCGCTGCCGAGGATGACGTCGCCGTCTTCGGTGACCAGGTAGAGCCAGGTCGCGGTCTTGCTCTGGAGCATCCGCTCGGGGGTCATCTGCGTGAGCGGGACGAAGAACGGGTTGACCCGGACCGTTCCGTCGGCGTGCTTCTCCTCGGGTTTGATCCGCTTGGGTGGGACCGCGTCCCCGAACTCCTGGGTCAGCTGCTCCCGGATCTCGCTCTTCCGCTCGTCCGACACGCTCTCGGCGTCCGCCGTCGTCGTGTCCGGCACCGTCGCGTCGGCCGACGTAGGAGCCGCGGGCGCGGGCGCAGTTTGCGCGGGAGCTGTGGGCGCGGGGGCTGTCTGAGCCGGGGGCGGGGCCGTTGCGAGGGTGGCGGTGAAGCTGGAGAGGGGAGCCGGAGCGGGCAGGCGGGTGACGGCGCCCCGGCGCGAGACGGCCGACGGGGCCTGGCGGATCTCGCTGGTCGTGACGTCGCCCCGGCGCCCGAGCGGAATCCAAAGTTGCTGGTTGCCGACCGCCGGACCGGGCACGGAATCCCCCGGCACCGCCGCCCGGGTAGCCGCGGGCAGGACCGCCGTCCGGGCCGGAACCTGCACGGTGAGCAGCACCTGCCCCGGCGGGATCACCGACGGCCGCGCGGTCGACGCCACCACCCGGCCGTTGCGCCCCCCGGTGCGCGGCACGCCGTTGGCGTCCACTGTGGTCAGGACGAACGCGGTGACCGGCGCGCTGTTCAGGACGACCGAGTTCCCCAGGTTGGGGATCCCGTGACCGTCGAGCTGGACGACCGCGGTCGGGCGCGGGCCGCCCCGGGCGGTCGGCGCCCACGACGCCCAGGCGTGCGTCAGCGGGACGTACGGGTTCGCCGTGACCGGCTGGGTCGGCGTGCTGACCGGCAGCCCGACGGTGTCCGCGACCGTCGCGTCGCCGATCGTCGCGGCGAGGTTCACCGGCAGCGTCGGGCCGATGCTCGTCGGGGGGAGCGACAGGTCCGGGGAGAACAGCACCCAGTCGCCCTTGGCCGGCAGCACCGGCCGCATCTCACCGGACTCGTCGACCGTGGTCCCGGCCACGAACCCGTTGAACTGCGGAGCGGTGCTGGTGCGGGACTGGAACACGGTCCCGTTCGGCGCGAGCACCGGCACCCGCAGCCGACGCGAGACCTCGGCCGCGACCGACCGAACACCGCCCCTACCGACGCCGCAGATCACGAGGCGGATCGGCCGCGTGTCGGCGGGGTCGCGCACACGCCGGATCGCGGCGACGAGTTCGTCGGCGGTGCGCGGGTTCGCGCCGTCGCCGTGGCTCACGAACGTGTAGGCCGACGGGTCGCCCGGCAGGCCGGCGGAGATCGCGGACTCGGCCGGCCCACCCAGTACGTGCCCGTCCGGACGCGTGGGGTCGCTGCCCAGCGGTGTCGCGGCCGGGGCGTCCGGCGTGCCGGGGCTCGTGAGCGGATCGTCGGAGCGCCCGTCTCGCGCGAGGCTCGGAGTAGGGGTAGCGCTCACCGCGGAAGCCGCCGTCGTCGACGGCGTTCGAGTCGGAGTCGTCAGGGAAGAGTCGCCCGGGAGGCGCGTCGAGGAGGTCGTGGAGGTCGTGGCGGGAGCCGCCGTCTGAGAGGTGTTTGGGGTCTGAGCGGGAGTTGGCGTCGTCTGAGCGGGAGTTGGCGTCGTTTGAGCGGGAGTTGGCGTCGTTTGAGCGGAGGCCGGTGTTCGGGCGGGAATTGGCGTCTGGGCAGGGGTTGGGCGGGTTGGCGTCGAGGTGGAGGGGGTGGCCGTGGAGGAGGTGACCGGGCCGAGCTCACGCGGGGGCCCGGACCGGGGGAACACCGTCCACACCGGATCACTACCGCGGGCACCGCGCCGAGGCTGCACCAGAGCGACGACCTCGGTGTCGCTGATCCGGCTGAGCGACGCCGCATAAGCCCGGGGCGTGGGGATGGGCTTACCGGTCGGGTCGGTCTGCGCAGCGAGGACGACCCGCTCCGGTGTGTTGCCGCCGACCTGGGAGGTGGCCGCGGCCTGGAATGCCTCGAAGGTAGTGCCGGTGGTAGGCACCGCCACGACGAAGTCGGATGCCGACGCGTCGGGAGGAGCCCGGAACGTCCCGTCGGACGTAACGAAGGTGCCCGGCGCCGCCGCCTGAGCCGGTGCTGGCTCGGTGATCGTCGGAGAGGTGGAAGCCGATTTCCCGTCAGAGGACTGCGGGGCCGTGGACTCGGCCGGTGTGGAGTCGGTGGCCGACGTCGTCGATGGCAGGTCGGAGGTCGCTGGGTTGGTGCCCGTCGGAGTGGAGGTCGTGGAGACGGTCGTGGGCGTTCGGGTCGTGGAGGTGGTCGTGGTCGGGCTCGTGTTGGAGGTGGTCACCTGTTGCGGGCTGGTGGCAGTTCCCGACGTGGGCGATCCCGGAGTGGGGGTGACGCTCGTCGTCGACCCCGCCTTAACGCCACTCGCGGTGGATCCCGTGCTCGTAGCTCCGGTGCCCGTGGAGGGCGTTCCCGTGGAGGACGTTCCGGTCGAGGAGGCGCTGGTCGGCGAGGTGTTCGGGGGTGCGCCGGTCGAATGGGTGCCGGTTGCCGAGGTGGTCGACGGTGTGCCGGTCGGGAGGACTGTCGACGACGTGGTGTTCGACGAGCCCGTTGCCTCACCCTGAGAAGGGCCATCGTTCGCCGGCGTACCGCCCGGGACGGCCGTGGACGAGGTGGTACTAGCCGCCCCGGTCGAGGCCGTCCCGGTCGAGGCCGTCCCGGTGGAGGTGGACCCTGTCGACGTCCCCGTTGTCGGGGCGGTGACCGTGCTGCTGGTGGGCACGGGGACTGGTACGCCGGTCTGGGAGCCGGTCGTGATCGCTGTCGACTGCGTCCCCGTGCCGGTCTGGGTTCCGGTGCCGGTCTGGGTTCCGGTGCCGGTCTGGGTTCCGGTCGTGGTCTGGGTTCCGGTGGTGGTCTGGGTGGTCGGGGGACCTTCCTCGAAGTTGTCGGCGAAACCCTCCGTCGTGTCCGACGACGTGGTCGGCAAGCCGTTGAACGCCTCGTCGAAGGCGGACTGCACGTCCGACGCGGCCTTCTCCGCCGTCTCGTCGGCGGTGTTCGACGGCACCGGCCCGCCCTCGTACGTCGGCGGCTTCTCGTCCGTGTACGACGGGGGCGGCGTCGACGCGTCCGAATCGGTCCCCGTCGAGGAGGAACCCGTCGTCGAGGAGGAACCCGTCGTCGACTCGTCGACGGTCGACCCATCCCCACCCAGCAACGGCTTCCGATCAGGATCCGACGGGCCCAGACCGTGGCCCTTCGTCGGGCCGAGCGCGTGCCCTAGCCCCTCACCGATCTGACTCGCGATCCCCGCCGTCGCACCGGCCGTCGCCGAGAACGGGTTGACCTCCCAGCCCTGCCCCATCGCCCCCTGCAGCAGGGTCTCGGTGAGCATCTCGTGCAGCGACTCCTGCACGATCTCGGTCGCCGACTTCCCGGCGTGCTTCGCCCACCCCTCGACCACCGCTTCGCCGAACACCGAGTCGAGCGTCTTGACGATCTTCGGCGACACGAACTCCAGCGGTTCGTTCCCCACCTCGTCCAGGTGCTTCGACGCCTTGAGTACCGCCTCCTGGATGACGCTGTCCGGCACGGCCCGACGAGAAATCTTCTGCAGCGCGGTCGACAGGCCCTTCTCGAACAGCTTCGACATCGGGCCGAGCGGCAACGACACGGCCGCACCCATGAGCCCGACGTACACCGACTGCAGCGTCGCCTCGCTGTCCCACTGCGTCCGGTGCCCCTTGGCGAACTGGATCGCCTGCGCCGCGACGTCCATCGCGACCTGCAGCAGCACGCCGAACGTCACCGAGGCCAGGATCTTCATGATCAAGCGGCCGAGGATCGTCTTCAGCAGGAACCGGAAGATCGCGTACCGGGCCGCGAGCCACACCATCGAGCCGCCGCCGGTCCAGAACGCCATCGCGATCGCCCAGGCGATCTCGATCAGCAGCTCGACCAGCGACAGGATCGAGATCAGCTTGACGTACTCGACCTGCAACCCGGTCTTGTTGGCGAACTGCGCGAGCGTCCGGAACTGCTCGACCGCGGCCTGGAAGTAGTACGGCTCCTCGACGGTGTACGACGCCATCGTCTCGGCGAACCGCAGCGCGCCCTTACCGTTGAACTGGTGCTGGGCCGACCGGACGGCCGCGACCATCTCGGGCAGCAACTCGTGCTCGACCCCGTCGGCGGCCCGGGTCCAGGCCCGCGAGATCTCGAACAGCGCGTCCTCGTCCGCGTCCGGCCACTCCTCGCCGGTCAGGACCTGGAATAACTTCGCCACCTCGGGAGAGACCTGCATCCCCACGCCAGGCACTCCCCTTCCCGGTCAAAAGGAACAACACTCAGACCCGCTCGGCCAGAACCACCATTCCGGTCAGCCGCAGCGCACGCAGGTACGACTCCTCGGTCTCCGAGTCGAGCCAGATGACGTCGCCCCCGGGGCGGGGCAGCGCGCCGAGCGGCGCGTAGAAGCCGGTGATCAGCACCAGCGGCACCGGCGCCGTCCAGTCCTCGTCGAGCACCGGTGGCGTCTCCCGGCTCCCCAGCAACACCTCGCGCTGCGCCGGAGTGCAGCGCGAAGTGTCGGCGGCCAGCCGCGCCTGCGCCAGGATCTGCGCACCCACCAACCCGTCGCGCCGGGCGTCCGACCGCGCCGGCTCGTCCAGGTCCGCGTAGCCCGGGATCAGCTCGGCCACCAGGTCCGTGCGCTCGTCGGCGTAGACGCGCCAGCGTCCACCACCGTCGATCAGCTCGAACCGGTAGCGCTCGCCGTCCGGACGCCGGGGCGGGGCCCCGGCGCCGGATCGGACACGAATGGCCGGGTACGAAGTCATCGGTTCCACCTAGTGCTTGCCGCCGCGAGTGATCTCGGTCGCGTCATGGTCGGCGCCGCCGGTCACGTCGCCGACGTCGCTGGTGAGCAGGCCGTGCCCCTCCAGCAACGAGGCGACCTGCCCCAGGAACTCGACGCCGGCCTTGGCCCCCGGCACGTAGTTTTTCAGCAGCGACTCGGTGATGTCGCCGCCGGTCCCGAGCGCCCGCCCCTGGTAGGCGTTGAGCGTCGTGACGAGGTCGTGCTGGATGCGCTCGTTGATGCCGGCCAGCTTGGTGATGTCGACGCCGGCCTTCTTGAGCTCCTCCGGGTCCGCCCCGAAGCTCCCTGAGTCAGCCACGCTGGTCTCCGTCCTTCTCGCCCGCGACGAAGCCGTCGTCGCCCGGGAACATCGGCTGCTTCGCCTTCTCGACCGCCTCGTCGAACATCGCGTCGAAGTCGAACCCGCCCTCGGTGCTGAGGTCGGGCATGATGCCGGGCAGCAGACCGGCGAACGCCGCGGTCGCGGCCGCGGCCGCGTCGGTCTGCGCCTGGGCGACGACCTCGACGATCTTGTTGGCGAGCTCGGCCGGGGCCAGGTCCCGGTACCGGTCGCCGCGCAGCTTCAGGCCGATCAGCCGGCCCTGCGAGTTCACCGTCGCCTCGATCATCTTGTCCTTCGAGGACGCGGTGGCCTCGGCGGTGGCCAGCGCGTGCCCGGCCGCCTTGATCTTGGCCTGCTGTGCGCGCAGCTCGGCCAGCGCGTTCTCGGCGTCGTACCGAAGTGGGTCGCTCATGCTTCGCCTCCAGCCGTCCGGGTGTCCCGGCGCCGGACCGGGCCCACCAGCGGCGTGTCGACCTCGCCGGAGGTGTCGGCCGGCCCGACGTCGGCGTAGTCGTCCTCGTCGTCGGCGCGGCCGATGACCGCGGGACCGACCTTGGGGTCGGTCCCCCAGACCTTCTCGTCCTCGGCCAGCCAGGTCTGACGCTCGCGGTCGCGGCCGTTGCCATTCAGGCCGCCCATGCCCCCCATCCCACCCATTCCGCCCATCATCGGCGGGAAGAACGGGGTGCCGGCCGAGCCGGCGGCCGGGCTCAGCGCGGCCGCTCCGGAGCCGCCGCCGGTGGTCAGACCGGTAGAGACGGGCGAGCCGCCGGACGAGCCCGGCAGCCCGCCTCCCGGCACACCGGAGCCGCTGCCGACGCCCCCGACGCTTCCGACCCCCGGACCGCCGCCGCCGGGCGCGCCGCCCCCGCCCGTCGACCCACCGCCCAGCGGGACGTCGGTGCCGTCGGGCAGCGTCACCGTGCCGTCGCCGCCCACCGCCGTGCCGTCCGGCAGGGTCGTGCCGTCGGCGCCGACCACCGTGCCGTCGGGCAGCGTCGTGGTGCCGTCCGCGCCGACCGTCGTGCCGTCGGGCAGCGTCACCGAGCCGTCGCCACCGACGACCGTGCCGTCGGGCAGCGTCGTGCCGTCGCCGGCGTCGCCGACCGAGCCGTCGCCGTAGGTGATGGTGCCGTCGTCGATCTTCGTGCCGTCCGGCAGCGTGACCTGGCCGTCCGGCGTGATGGTGGTGCCGTTCGCCAGACGGGCGCCACCGTCGTCGGGCAGGAACGTCCCGTCGGCCAGCGTCGTCCCGGAGTCGTCCACCGCTGAACCGTCGGCGAACGTCGAGAGCGTGTCGCCGGACGAGCCGCCGATCGTGCCGTCGCCGTCGATCGTGGTGCCGTCGGCCAGCGTGGTGTTCCCGTCGGCGTCGATCGTCGTGCCGTCGGGCAGCGTCACCTTGCCGTCCGGGCCGATCGTCGTGCCGTCGGGCAGCGTCGTGTCCTGGCCCGGCGGGACGGTCGTGCCGTCGGGGTAGGTGATCGAGCCGTCGTCGCCGACCACCGTGCCGTCGGGCAGCGTGGTGCTGCCGTCGTCGATGACCGTGCCGTCGGGCAGCGTGATCTTGCCGTCGTCGGTGATCGTCGTGCCGTCGGCCAGCGTCGTGGTCCCGTCGTCGCCGACCGTCGCGCCGGGTGGCAGGTCGGTCGTGCCGTCGCCGCCGCCGATCGACCCGTCGCCGGGCGCGTCGATCGTGCCGTCGGTGCCGGTCGAGCCGTCGCCGGGCTGGTCGGTGGTGCCGTCCGGGTACGTGATGTTGCCGTTGCTGTCGATCGTGGTGCCGTCGGGCAGGGTCGTCGTCCCGTCCGGGTTGATCGTCGTGCCGTCCGGCAGCGTCGTCGTGCTGCCGGTCGGGACCTTCGTCCCGTCGGGCAGCGTCACGCTGCCGTCGTCGATCGTCGTGCCGTCCGGGAGCTGGATCTCGCCGTCGCCGCCGACGGTGGTGCCGTCCGCGAGCGTCGTGCTGCCGTCCGGGTTCTGCTTGCTGTTCGACGCCGAGTTGCCCGTGCCGCCGATGAACCCGCTGGTCGTCGGCGGGATGACCGGGCCGTTCCCGTTGCCGGTCCCGGCCGAACCGTCTCCGGGCCCGCCGTCGATGTTGACGTCGCCGCTGCCCGGAACGTCGGTCGCGCTGAACGTGTTGGCGTCGCCGCCGCCCCCCGAGCCGTCCCCGGCCGAACCGTCGCCCGGTCCGCCGTCGATGTTGACGTCGCCGCTGCCGGGGTTGTTGTTGTTCCCGCCGCCCCCGCCGCCGCCCTGGCCGTCTCCGCCGCCGGCGGAACCGTCATCCGGCCCACCGTCGATGTTGACGTCACCGCTGCCGGGGTTGTTGTTGTTCCCGCCGCCCCCGCCGCCGCCCTGACCGTCTCCGCCGCCGCCTCCGGTCTGGCCGTCTCCGCCACCCGGGGGCGGGTGCTCCTCCAGGTACTTCTTCCACCAGTCGTCGTCACCGCCGCCGGGGCCGCCGTCGCCGTCGTCCGGGCCCTTGACCGGATCGCTGGTGTAGGGCACCGGGGCCGGCTTGTTCGGCTCGAGCAGCGTCATGACCTGCCCGTTGAACGTCGAGAACGAGTTGTTGAGGTCGGTGATCGCCGACCGGACGGCCTCGGAGTCGAAGTGCTTCTCCCAGATCTTCGTCCACTCGTCGGTGACCCACTGGTTCATCTGCTGCCAGGGCCCGGACGTCATCAGGTTGCCGCTGAACGTCCGCGAACCGGTGAGCCCGCCGTTGACCGTGCCGGTGTAGGTCGCGAGCTTGGCTTCGATCTCCTCGTCGCTCCAGTGGTTGTCGCCGCTCGGCGACTTCCCCATCGGCGCGATCATGCCGGCGTTCTTGAGGTAGTCGTACGCGGTGTCGCGGGCCGCGATCGCCAGGTTGATCGGGTCGCTGTTCGGCTCGGCCCGGAACCCGTTCAGTGCCGCGGCCATCTTCACCTGGTAGTTGATGATCGCGTTGCGCAGGTTGAACAGGAGCGTCGAGGGGGTCGGCGCGGTCGTGAGCTGGTCGAGCAGGTCCTTCAGGTAGGTGGCGTCCTGGCCGACGAGCCCGCCGATCACGTACGCGGCCTTGCCCTTGAAGTCCTTGTTCGTCGAGGTCAGCTCTTTGTGCTTGGCCTCGAAGGACGCGTTGACCAGCGTCAACCACCCGGTGAGGTAGTCGAACGAGTTCTTCGTCCTGGTCAGCGACTTCGTGTCGACGCCGCCGGAGATCCACTCGGCGCCCTGGACCGAGAAGAGCGACGTGCCGAGCTTGTCGATCTCGTTGCTCACCGAGGTGCGGACGTCCTTCGGGTCCCGCTTCAGCGTGTAGAACCAGGTGCCGGCGTACTTGTAGTAGCCGAACGTCTCACCGGGGTCGGTGTCGGTCTTGCCGCCCGCGAAGTTGATCCACTCCGCACCCTTGACCAGGCCCCGCACGTCCACTTCGGCCTGGCCGGTCAGCGCCGCGAAGACCTGCTCGGTCTTCGCGGTCGACAGATCGCCGTAGCTGCCGCCCGATTCGGGCACGGTTCCTCCTCGATGCTTGCTGCGGACGCCCGACCCCAACCGGGCGGCGCTACGGTCCTACTTCTTCGGCGGACGACCGACCGTGTTGGTCTCGCCCAGGTATCCCTGGATGAACTCCTGGGCGGAGTAGTTCGCCAGGTCGTCGGTCTCGTCGAAGACGTCCCGGGCGCCGGTGAGCTTCACCGCGAAGTCCCCGTACTGCGCCTCGAGCTTCTTGTACTGGGCGTTGAAGCCGGTGGCCAGCGCCTTCACCTTGGTCGTCGCCGACTGGGCGAGGTCCCAGCCCGTCGAACCCGGCTTGAAGACGAGCGACTCGTCGAGCCGCGGCCCGTTCGTCGAATCGTGCATCAGGTCGCGAACGATCGCGTCGGAGTAGTCGTCGTAGTACTTGATGAGCTTGTCGTAGTCCCCGGCCTTGAACGCGAGCTGCTTGTCGTCAGCCACGTCGGGTCTCCTCTCGCACGCGCCGGTGACCGGGCAGGGGCCCGGTCACCCGCGTTTCGTGGAAGTCAGTTGAAGATGCGCGCCGCGGTCAGGTCGCCGTCGTCGTAGATGTCGGTGACCTGGTTGACGGTGGCCGCACCGACGTTCAGGTCGGTCGCCATCTCGGTGTAGTTGCCGTTCCAGGTCGCCTGCTGGTCCTGCCAGAGCGGCTTGGCCTTACCTTCGACCTCGGTGTCGACGGTGGCGAGAACCGCGTTCAGGTCGTCGAGCGCGTTCGACAGCGTCGTGAAGCGCGACTTGAGCGACTCGTACGCCTCACGCGCCGGGCCGTAGAGGACGTTGAACTCTGCCATGGGTCTGCCCCCTTCTCAGATGCTGTAGCCGCTGACCGGCACGCGGCCGGTGCTGGTGGCGTCGGCGTCGGTGCTCTCACCGGTGGACCGCACGCCGGTCACCTTCTCCTTCAGCTCTTCCAGCGCCCGGATGATGTTCTGGAAGTTGCTCGTCCAGTCCAGGAACCCGGTCTGCAGGTTCTGACCGGACGTCGACTGCAGGCCCTGGCGGACGATGTCCGCGTCGGCCTGCACGCCGTTGCTGGCCGCGGTGATCTTGCTGTACGCCGTCTGCTGGGCGTCGATGACCTTGGCCAGGTGGGCCGGGTCGAGCTTGAAGCTCGTTTCCGCCATCGTTCACTCCTTGGCTTTCGTAGGTGCGATGCCGTGACTTCTTGCGTGTCCGGACCGGCGACGCCGGTCGTCAGTCACCTCCGTCGGCGAGGGGACGCAGGACCGGCCCGGTCGGCAGCAGTGCCAACAGGGCAGGCGGCACACCGGTCGCCGCGGCCGGGTCGTAGCCCAGCGCGGTGACCGTGTCGGCGTCGGCCACCGGGTATTTGACGCCCGCCTCGGTGACCAGGAAGAACGCCGCTCCGAGCGAGGCACCGGTGGGGCTCGACCGCACCAGCGCGCCGCTGTTCGGCATCGCGCCGATCCGGTCGGCCACCCGGCCGTCCCGGGTGACGCCGGGCGCCTCCGGGACACCGCGGGCCTCGAACTGCGAGGTCTCGACGAGGAGCGCGGCCGAGCCGGTCGTCCCCGAGCCCAGCGCGATGCCGACGCACGGCAGCATCTCGCCGACCATCGCCGGCGGCTTGGGCGGGAACACCGTCGACTCGGCCGAGGCCGGGACCTTCTTCGCCCCGGTGAGCGCGGCCGTCGTGAGGATGCGCGCGGTCGGCGGCTCGTCCGGATAGGCGCCCCTGGTCGCCGGGTCGCCGAGCACGAGCGCGGCCTCGGTCGCCGTCAGCGGACGCAACCCGTCGCGGAACAGCTGGTAGAAGCGGTCGGCGCTGCCCGGGGTGTGGACGACGAACAGCTGCCCGACGATCGTCTGCTGGCCGTCCAGGTCCGGTCCCGGCTCACCCCGCCCCGGCATCGCGGCGGTGATCAGCGCCGGTCCCGCGGTCAACGTGTTGAGCAGCGACGAGCTGACGTCCACCGCGCTGGCGCTGTCGAACCCGAGCGCACCGGCCACCCACGGTGCGCCGAGCTCGTACCGGTGGTCCCGCCACAGCAGGTAGTCGGCGTTCCCGACCCGCACCAGCTCGCCCCGGTCGGCCGGCATCGGACGCACGTCCGAGCCGAGGTCGTTCCCGGCGCCGAGCCGCAGGGCCAGCACGTCGCCGGCCTCGCACACCATCCACACGTTCGCGTTCAGCCCGGACGGCGAGGGAAGCGCGTCCGGCGCGCCGACGATGCCGACCGGCAGACCGTGGACGTAGCCGGCCAGCGTCTTCTTCTTCACCGACTCGACCTGGTAGTCGGCGCCGAGCAGCAGGCGCGCCGAGGCCTCGTTGAGCACCGGCCGGAGCTCGCCGTCGACCAGCACGTACCGGGTGCCGGTCTCTTTCTCCAGCACCACCGCGCCGCCGGACCGCCACTTCTGGGCCTTGCCGGAGTTGGCCACGAACCCGAACGCCGCGAACCCCAGCGCGACCAGGACCGCGATCGCGATCCCGATCAGCAGCCCCACCGACGTGCGTCGCAGCGGCGGCTCGGCCGCGTCGGGCTCGGCCAGCACGAGGGCCGACACCAGCCGGTTCGACAGGAACCGGTGGGCCTGCACCTGGTCGCTGCGGGAGTGCATGGTCAACGGTCAGCCACCGAGCCCGCGGAGGTACGTGTAGACGCCGAGCAGGCCGAACGCGATCGGCACGACCGCGACGGCCAGGATCGTGTGCAGGATCTCGGCCGACCGGCCCCACTGCGGGGCGAACCGCCGTCCGGGCACCGTGATCGCCGCGGTGACGATCAGCGCCACGAGCACCACCGACGCCCCGGGCGCGATCAGCCGGCCGGTCTCGCCGCCGTCCACCGCGCCCGCCACCGCGAGCGCCAGCAGGCCGAACGAGCCGGCCAGCGCACCGGACAGCCGCTGCCGGGCGCTCCGCAGCACCCGGGCGTGCAGCAGCAACAGCAGCGACGCCACCGCGACCAGGGCCCACGGATACCAGCCGACGCCGTCCACCAGCATCGTCCCGAGCGCGGCCGCGCAGACCACGGCCAGCCCGGCGTAGAGCGCGGTCATGATCCGGTCGGCCCTGGCCGTCTTCTCGATCACCTCGCGGGCCGGCTCCGGGTCGAGACCCTCCTGGAACTCCTCGGTGGTCCGGGGCAGTTCGGGCATCTTCATGCCGGAGCTGCGGAACGCGATCCGTGGCACGAACGACCCCAGGATCAGCGCCAGCACCAGCGTCACGGTGGCGCCGCCGGCGGCGCCCGACGGCACCCCGATGGCCACCCCGGCGCCGATCGCGATCAGGGCCCCGGCGACCGCGGTCGAGACCAGCTCCGGGCCGGACACGCCACCGGCCGCGGCCGTCGTCAGCGCGCAGAGCGCCGCCAGCGTGGCCGCGGCCAGCGTCTGCGGTGCGCCGATCAGCGTGCCGTCGGCGATCGCCGGGAGCAGCAGCCCGGCCAGGGCCGCGTACGTCACCGCGGCGACGCCGAGCAGGCGGGCGGCCTGCTTGTCGCCCACCGCCCTGGCCGCCGCGGCCACGCCGCCCACCAGCACCAGCGCGGTGACGCCGGCCGCGACCGTGCGCCAGAGCTCGGCGCCCGGCAGCAGCAGCGCGAACGCCCCGACGGCCAGCGCGGGCAGGACGACCGCGAGCAGCATCCGCCGGGTGTGCTCCGGCCGCCACTGCTCGCTGCGGTCCCGGATGCCGACCGCGACGCCGTCCACCAGGTCGTCGAAGTCGACGGGCGCGAGCGCGTCGTCCCGGGGGCGGAGGCAGATGATGTCGCCGTCGCGCAGCCCGAGCGCGGCCGTGCCCAGGTCCTCGTCGAGCGGGTCCTCGCCGAGCCGTTGCAGCACCCAGCCGCCGTGGGCCAGGCCGCTGACGGCCAGGCTCGCGTCGAGGTGCCCCAGGACGGTCGGCAGCAGGTCGACGAGTGCGATGTGGACGGGTACCGCGAGCTCGATCTGGGTCGTCGGGCCGACGATCGTCAGCCTGCACATCTCGCCAGTGAGCGGACCGGCAGCGCCTGACATGGGTTCCACACGGACGAACGGCCGAAAAGGTTCACACGAATCCGTACGAGTTCCTGTGATCCTTTTGGGGCCGTCATCCGTGTGGGTGCGTCGGGTCGTGACGTCCCACCCGGAAGGACCGCCTGTGAGCACGACGCTCTACCGTCGGCAGCCCCGCCAGCAGCCACCGGAGATGCCCGCGGGTGAGCTGACGCTGCAAGAGCCCCCGGTGCTCCCGGAGAAGCAGCCGCGGAACATGGGCCGGATGGTCATGTTCCTGCCGATGACCCTCGGCTCGGTCGTGATGATGCTCGCCTACAGCGGACGCGGCGGCAACCCGATCATGTACGCCGCGATGGGCCTGATGGGCGTCGGCATGGTGCTCATGATGATGATGCAGGGCCAGGGCAGCGGGGACCAGAAGGCCAAGCTCCGCGGCGACCGCCGCGACTACCTGCGCTACCTGGGCCAGACGCGGGTGAAGGTGCGCGAGCACGCGCTGGCCCAGCGGGCCGCGCTGGCCTGGAACCACCCGGACCCGGCGTCGCTCTGGTCGGTGACGATGAGCGGCCGGCTGTGGGAGCGCCGGCCCGCGCACCAGGACTTCGCCGAGGTGCGGTTCGGCGTCGGGCCGCAGAAGCTCGCGGTGACGATCACGCCGATGCAGACGAAGCCGGTCGAGGACCTGGAGCCGCTCTCGGCCCGCGCGCTGCGCCGCTTCATCCGGGCCTACACGACGATCAACGACCAGCCGGTCGCGCTGTCGCTGCGCGGGTTCGCCCAGGTGCTCCTGCGCGGCGACGAGACCACGGCCCGGGGCCTGACCAGGGCGCTGCTCGCCCAGATGGCGACGTTCCACTCCCCCGACGAGCTCCGCATCGCGGTCTGCACGACGTCGATGGACGCCTGGGACTGGATCAAGTGGCTGCCGCACTCGCAGGACCCGGCCGTCCAGGACGCGGCCGGCTCGATCCGACTGGTCGCCGACGACCCGGACGTGCTGATCAGCCGGCTCGGCGAGGAGTTCGGCGCCCGGGCCCGGTACGAGTCCGGCGCGATGCCCACCCGGGACGAGCCGTACGTCGTGATCGTGCTCGACGGGGTCGTGGTGCCGCGCGAGTCCCGGCTGGCCGGCGCCGGCTTCCAGAACGCGGTGGTGCTCGACGTCTCCGGCGCGCTGCCGATCGGGCCGGGCCGGACGACGCTGCGGCTGGACGTCACGCCGACCCGGGTGCAGGCGGTGCGGTTCGACCGGGTCGGCACCGAGATCCGCCAGGAACTGGGCGACCCCGACACGCTCGCGATTCCCAAGGCGTCCGCGCTGGCCCGGCTGATGGCGCCCTACCGGCTGGGCGTGACGACCGAGATCGTCGAGCCGATGGTCACGAACTTCGACCTCGGCACGCTGCTCAACGTCCCCGACGTCGGCACGTTCGAGGCTCGTCGCACGTGGCTGACCGGGCTCAGCCCGGACCGCCTACGGGTGCCGATCGGCATCGCCGAGGACGGCCGCCGGATCGAGCTGGACATCAAGGAGTCGGCGCAGGGCGGCATGGGCCCGCACGGGCTGCTCATCGGCGCGACCGGTTCCGGCAAGTCCGAGCTGCTCCGGACGCTGGTGCTGGCGCTGGCGATGACCCACTCGTCGGAGATCCTCAACCTGGTGCTCGTCGACTTCAAGGGCGGCGCCACGTTCCTCGGCCTCGACCAGCTGCCGCACACGTCGGCCGTCATCACGAACCTGGCCGACGAGGCCTCGCTGGTCACCCGTATGCAGGACGCCCTGCAGGGCGAGATGACCCGCCGCCAGGAGCTGCTGCGCCGGGCCGGCAACTACAGCTCGCTGCTCGACTACGAGCGGGCGCGTCTGTCCGGCGTCCCGCTGGACCCGCTGCCCTCGTTGTTCGTCGTCGTCGACGAGTTCAGCGAGCTGCTCGCCACCCACCCCGACTTCGCCGAGCTGTTCATCATGATCGGCCGGCTCGGCCGCTCGCTCGGCGTCCACCTGCTCCTGGCGTCCCAGCGTCTCGACGAGGGCCGGATGCACCGCCTGGAGAGCCACCTCTCCTACCGGATCGGCCTGCGGACGTTCTCCGCGATGGAATCGCGCTCGGTCATCGGTGTCCCCGACGCCTACGAGTTGCCCACCGCCCCGGGCAACGGGTATCTGCGGGCCGACGTCACGTCGCTGATCCGGTTCAAGGCGGCGTACGTGTCCGGCGCGTACCGGCCGCGCACGATCGAGCAGCAGCAGGAGGAGATCAGCCGGCAGGTCGTGGCCTACCAGGCCGCACCGGCCGAGATCACCCAGGTGCCCAAGGAGACCGAGCCGACCGCGATCGTCCCGGCCGACGACCACACCGACAGCATCCTGAAGGTCGCGGTCTCCCGGCTGATCGGCCAGGGGCCGCCCGCGCACCGGGTCTGGCTGCCCCCGCTGGAGGCACCGGCCACTCTGGACCAGATCCTGCCCGCACTGATGCCCGACGACCACTTCGGCCTCACCCCGGCCGACTGGCCCGGACGGGGCCGGCTGGTCGTGCCGGTGGGGATCGTCGACAAGCCGTTCGACCAGCTGCGCGATCTGTTGATGGTGGACCTGTCCGGCCCCGGTGGCCACGTCGGCATCGGCGGCGGGACCCAGTCGGGCAAGAGCACGCTGCTGCGGACGCTGATCTGCGCGCTCGCGCTCACCCACACCCCGCGCGAGGTGCAGTTCTACTGCCTCGACTTCGGCGGCGGCTCGCTGACGACGCTGGCCGAGCTGCCGCACGTCGGCGGTGTCTCGGGCCGGATGGACCCGGAGCGGGTCAGCCGGACGATCGCCGAGGTCAAGACGATCCAGCAGGAGCGCGAGGAGAAGTTCGCGCTGCACGGCATCGAGGGCATGCCCGACTACCGGCGCCGCCGCGCCCAGGGCGAGTTCGCCGACGACCCGTTCGGCGACGTGTTCCTGGTCGTCGACGGGTGGGGGCTGCTGCGCCAGGACTTCGAGGAGATCGACCCGCAGATCCGCCAGATCGCCGCCCGGGGCCTGGCCTACGGCGTGCACGTGATCATCGCCGCGAACCGCTGGTCGGAGATCTACAGCGGCCTGCGCGACCAGCTCGGCACGAAGCTCGAGCTGAAGCTGGGCGACGCGATCGACTCGATGATCGACATGCGGGCGGCCAAGACCGTTCCGCAGATCCCCGGCCGCGGCCTCACCAAGGACCGGCTGCACTACCTGGCCGCGGTCCCCCGGATCGACGGCTACAGCACGGTCGACGGCCTCGCCGACGCCACCCGGATGCTGGCCTTCGACGTCGCCGACAGCTGGGACGGCCCGCCCGCCCCGCCGGTCCGGATGCTGCCGGCCGTCGTCGAGGTGCGCGAGATGCCCGCGGCCACGCCGGGCAGGAACGGGTCGCTGCGGATCCCGCTCGGGCTCGGCGAGACCGATCTCCAGCCGGTCTGGCACGACTTCGGCGAGCTCCCGCACCTGACGATCCTGGGCGACACCGAGTCCGGCAAGACGAACGCGCTGCGCCTGATCGCCCGGGCGCTGATCGAGAACTACACCCCGGCCGAGGCCCGGGTCCTGGTGCTGGACTCCCGGCGCGGGCTGTTCGACAGCATCCCGGCCGAGTACCGGGTCGGGTACGCGGTCTCGGCCGCGGCCGCCGCCGAGGAGGGCGCCCGGGCCGCGGCCACCGTGCGGCCGCGGGTGCCGGGCTCGGAGATCACCCCGGAGCGCCTGCGCCGGCGGGACTGGTGGACCGGCGCCGACCTGTGGGTGCTGGCCGACGACTACGACCTGCTCTCGTCCGGCTCCAGCGGTCCGCTGCAGTCGCTGGTCGACCTGCTCCCCCAGGCCGCCGACATCGGGTTGCACGTCGTGCTGGCCCGGGCCGCGGCCGGGTCGTCCCGGTTGTCGATCGACCCGGTCGTCCGGCGGCTGCAGGAGGCGAACACGCCCGACCTCGCGCTGTCCTGCCCGCCCACCGAGTTGCCGCTGCTCAACGGCTCGCGCCCGCGTCAGCTGCCGCCTGGACGAGCGCTGCTGGTCAACCGGCGCGGTGGGACGCTCCTGCAGACCGCGATGGTGCCGGTGTCCGAGCCGCTGGTGGCCGTGTGAAGCGGGTCGTCGCCGCCCTGTTGGCCGGTTTCGTGCTGGTCGGCGCGTCGCCGGCGGCGGCCGAGTCGGGGGCGGGCGAGCTCCCGACGGTCACCGGCAGCGACTGCGTCCCGGACTCGCCGCGGACGGTGACCGACCTGCCCTGGGCCCAGCAGTGGCTGATGCCGTCGGCGGCCTGGACCCTCACCCGCGGGAAGGGCGTCACGGTCGCGGTGGTGGACGGCGGAGTCGGCTCGCCGGCCTCGCTCCGCCAGGGGGCGGTGAAGAACCCGGGGAAGGACTGCACCGGGCACGGGACGCTGCTGGCCAGCCTCGTCGCCGGCCGCAAGGCCGGGCTGGTCGCGTTCTCCGGCGTCGCTCCGGCGGCGACGATCCTCAGCGTCAAGGTCACGACGTCGTCGCCCGGTTCGGGGCCGCCGATGGCCACGCCGAGCACGCTGGCCGGCGCGATCCGGTCGGCGGTGTCCGGCGGCGCGAAGGTGGTGCTGCTGGGCGCGGTGTCGACCACGCCGTCGAAGACGCTGGCCGACGCGGTGAAGGCCGCCGTCCGCGCGAATGTGCTGATCGTGGCCGGGGTCGGGACGGTCTCGGGGTCGGGCTCGAAGCTCGCCGAGTCCTATCCGTCCGCCTACCCGGGCGTGGTCGGCGTCGCCGCGATGCAGATGACCGGCGAGGTCGCCAGCTTCTCGGCCTACAGCGACGACGTCGACGTGATGGCGCCGGGCGTCGGGGTGGTGGGCGCGGCGCCGAGCGGCTCCGGGCACTACGTCACCGACGGCACCGCGGTCGCGGCCGCGTTCGTGGCCGGCACCGCCGCGCTCGTCCGCTCGTACCGGCCCGATCTCGACGTCGCCGCCGTGACCGAGCGGCTCGAGCTCACCGCCGCTCCGTCGCCGGCCAAGGGTCGGCACGCCGCGATGGGCTTCGGCGTCGTCGACCCCGCGGCCGCCGTCGCCTACGAGCTGCCCCCGACCGCGGGGAAGACCGACGCCCCGGCTATGGTCGTCCGGGCGTCGGCGGACCGGCCGACGCTGCCCGACCGGGACGCCGACCTCATCGCGCTGGTGGTCGCGGTGGCCGGCCTCGGGGTCGCGGCGGTGGCCGGGTTCGTGGCCCTGATCGTCCGGCGCGGCCGGGCCCGGCGCTGGCGGGCGCCCTGATGGCGTATCGGTGGGTGCGGGCCACCAAGGGGTCGGTGCCGCCGAACGCGGCTCCGCACGGCCGCGAGTCCGACGGCAAGCCGCTGTGGGTGTGCCGCGCCGCGATCAACGGCGGCCTCTACCCGGGCAAGGTCCGGCCGGCCTTCGGCGCGGCCAACGTCGGGTGGAACTCCTCCGAGATCAAGGTCGCCGAGTACGAGGTCCTGGCGGATGCCGGACGCTGGACGACCGCGAGCGGCGGTGACATCCCGGACGACGCCGAGCCGTTCGGCCGGGAGGGCGACGGCGAGCGGCTGTACGTCGTGCGGGCGGTGCTCAACGGCGGGCAGCACCTCGGCTACCTCCGGCCCGGGCTGCGGGCCGCGCTGGTGCCGTGGGGTGGCCGCAACCTGGAGGTCCGGTCCTACCAGGTGCTCACCGTGGCGACCCGTAGGCCCGTCGCCGACGTCCTCCCGGCCGCCGTCTCCGGCGTCGACCTGCCCACGTTCACCCCGGCCCCGGGCGCCACCGTCAGCGAGAGGACACACCGACCGGCATGGTGACCCCGCTCTTGTGGCGGTACATGTCGGCGTCCGCGGCGGCCAGCATCGAGTCGACGTCCGGCGCCTCGAAGTCACCGGCCGTGGACACCCCGACGCTGGCCCCCACGGTCAGCAGTTCACCCTTCCACGGCACCGGGTCGGCCCCGAGGTTCTTCAGGCGCAGGCCGAGCGCCTCGGCCTCGGCCTGCGTCTCCAGGCATTCGACCAGCACCACGAACTCGTCGCCGCCGAGCCGGGCCGCGACGTCGCCGACCCGGAGCTCGGACTGGAGCCGGCTGGCCATCTCCATCAGCACCGCGTCGCCGGCCGCGTGCCCGTACCGGTCGTTGATCTGCTTGAACCCGTTGAGGTCGAGGTAGAACAGCACCGGCCCGTAGGCGCGCGACGGACCGGTCAGGGCCAGGTCCAGCACCGTCCGCAGCGACTGCCGGTTGGCCAGCCCGGTGAGCTGGTCGTGGTGCGCCTGGTGGGCCAGCGCCGCCCGGCTCGCCTCCTGCTCCCGCACGACGAACAGGAAGCGCACCAGCACCAGCGACGTCAGCATCACGATCGACACGCAGAGCGAGATCCGGCTGATCGTCGTCGTGAACGAGTTGAACCCGTCGAACAACGGCATCGCGGCCAGCGCGATGCCGAGGAAGAGCACCCGGGCCGGGTGCAGCCGCTGCGCCGACGGCGCGCGGGCCTCGGCCAGGCCGGCCGCGCCGGGGTGGAGCACCGCCCCGACGAACAGGCTGTTGGCCACCAGCAGGACGCCGTCCAGGCGGTCGGCCTGCACGGCCCGGGACAGCCCCTCGAACACCACCGGGAGCATCGAGATGAGCACGTCGCCGACCAGCGTCACGGTCAGCGCGCCGACCAGGTACACGGTCGGCCCGCTCTTCGGGCCGGGCGCCATGACCAGGATCAGGACGACCGCGAACAGCACCACGTCACCCAACGGGTAGATCGCGCCGAACAGCGACGCCAGCGTCAGCCGCTGGTCGACGGCCGCCGGCAGTATCAGGAACTGCCAGCACAGCCAGGCCATCACCGTCGACATGGCCAGCGCGTCGAGGATGGCCTCGCGCAACCGGCCGGACGTACGCAGCCGCACCAGGTGGATCAGCCCGACGGCCAGCAGCGGATAGCCCCCGATCCACAGCGCGTCGGACGGGCTGACGTCGCCGCGCGGCCCGAGCAGCAGCGTCAGCAGGTCGTAGAGCAGGTCGCCGACGAGCCAGATCGTGAGCGCGCCGACGATCAGCCCGTAGCCGGTCCGGGCCGGCCCCGGAATCGTCCGCAGCCGCGCCCAGCCCAGGCCGACGACGAGGCTGAACCCGACCAGGTAGGAGATGTGCCCGAACGCGCTGCCCGGCCGGAAGGCAGCGGGCAGTCCGCACGCAACGGCGACCGCCGGCGCGAGCCAGGCGGGCACACGTCTCATGCCTGGCTCATCGGCCCTGCGCCGGAAGAACTTACTGCGACCGGGCCAAACGCTCCCGAACCTCGTCGAAGTGGCGCCGGACGGCATCCTCGACGGCCGCGCCGTCGCCGGTGAGCAGCGCGTCGATGATCCGCTCGTGGCGCTGGGCCAGCGCGGCCGCGGTCTCCGAGCGCTCCCCGATCGACGGCTCGGCGTTCGCGTAGGCCCGCCAGAACACGCCGATCAGGTCCTTGGCCAGCGCATTACCGGCCGCTTCGCAGAGGATCTGGTGGAACCGGCGGTCGGCGTCGGCCGAGTCGGGCGCGCCCGCGGCCATCGTCGCCACGCAGGCGCGCAGCTCAGCGACCGTGTCGGGCGACGGGGTCACCCGCCGGGCCAGCCCCGCCTCCAGTAACTCCCGGACGTCGAGCAGGTCGGCCAGCGTGTCGACCGATCGGGCCCGGAACGTCAGCCAGGGGAGCAGGGCCTCCGCGCTGGCCGGCGCGACGAACGTCCCGTAGCCGTGGCGCACCTCGACGATGCCCTGGGCCTGCAGCGCCTTGATCGCCTCGCGCAGCGGACCGCGGCTGGTCTGCAGGTCGGCCGTGAGCTGGGCCTCGGTGGGCAGCGGGGCGCCCGGCGCAAGGTTTTGCTCGGTGATCAGGCCGACGATCGCGTCGGCCAGCTCGGCACTGCGGGAAGGACGCACCTGTTGCCCCCAAAGACGATGTGGTACCACTGTAGTACGTAGGACGTCCTACAATCTCCGGGAGACGGCGATGTCACCTACCAAGCTCAGCGAGTTAGACCCCGGGCAACGACGAGCATTCATCGCCGCCTGGTTCGGCTACCTGCTCGACGGCTTCGACTTCATACTGATCACGCTCGTCCTCACCGAGATCAGCCAGACGTTCGACCTGAGCCTCCCGGTGGCGGCCACGCTGGTCAGCGCCGCATTCGTGTCCCGCTGGTTCGGCGGGCTGGCCCTGGGCGCGCTCGGCGACCGGTTCGGCCGCAAGCCCGCGATGATCACGTCGATCCTGCTGTTCGCGGCGGGCAGCCTGCTCTGCGGCCTGTCCTGGGACTACTGGTCGCTGTTCGCGTTCCGGGCGATCGTCGGCCTCGGCATGGCCGGCGAGTACGGGTCGAGCACGACGTTCGTGATGGAGTCCTGGCCCCGGGCGCTACGCAACCGCGCGACCGGGTTCCTGCTCTCGGCCTATCCGCTGGGCGGGATCCTGGCCGCCCGCGCCTACGCGCTGATCGTTCCGCACACGTCGTGGCGCTGGCTGTTCGTGCTCGGCGCCGTCCCCGCGCTGTTCGCGCTCTACCTGCGGCGCAGCCTGCCCGAGGCGCACGAGTGGGAGCAGAACCGGCCCACCGAGAAGAGCAGTGCCGCGGTGCTGCTGGGCGGCCAGCGCACCCCGCTCACGCTGCTGGTCAGCGCGCTGATCGGCGTCTCGCTGGTGTTGCTGTTCAGCGGCCACGCCGGGCCGTTCTACCCGCTGCTGATCCTCGTCGTCATCGCCGGGTTCGTCACGTTCGCGGTGCAGCTGTCGGGCCGGCTGTGGCCGATGGCCGTCGGCCTGATGGCCGTCGTCTTCTGCGCGTTCCTGGCCTCCTGGCCGATCCAGTCGCTGCTGCCGACCTACCTCAAGACCGAGCTCCACTACGACGCCGGGCAGGTCGCCAACGCGCTGACCTGGGCCGGGCTGGGTTACGCGGTCGGCTCGATCGTCGCGGGCAGCCTCGGCGACCGGTTCGGCACCCGGACCACCTACTCGATCGGGCTGCTGATCGCCGCGGTGCTCGTCTTCCCGGCGTTCGCGCTGGACGGTGCCCACATCGTGTTCGTCTGGATCCTGCTGTTCGCGCTGCAGGCCACCGGGCAGGGCGCGTCCGGGCTGCTGCCGAAGTTCATCGGCGACCACTACCCGGTCCGCATCCGGGCCGCCGGGCTCGGTTTCACGTACAACGTCGGCGCGCTCGGCGGGGCGGTCGCTCCGCTGGCCGGCGCGCGGGTGGCCGACTCGCTGGGGCTCGGGCACGCGATGGCGCTGCTCGCCTGCGTCCTGGCCGTGGTGACCGCGGTTTTGGTCGCGTTCGACGTGCCCCGCCGCCTGGCCCGCCCGGCTCCGGAAGACTCCCCCGTTCTGGAGAAGGAGGCGGTATGAAGCTCTCCGGTGTCATCCCTCCGGTCTGCACCCCCCGCGGGGCCGACGGCGCGCTGGACCGCGCGTCCCTGTCCCGGCTCTGTCACCACCTGGTGGACGACGGGGTGAGCGGCCTGTTCGTCGGCGGCTCCTCCGGAGAAACCGCGTTGTTGGACGCGTCGACGCGGCTGGCCGCCCTCGATGTCGCGGTCGAGGCGGCGGCCGGCCGGGTGCCGGTGCTGTACGGGGTGATCGAGACCGGCACGGCCCGGGTGCTCGAGGCCGCCCGTCCGGCGGCGGCGCACGGGGCGGCGGCGATCGTCGCGACCGTGCCGTTCTACGTGGCTCCGCACCCGGCCGAGATCCTGGCCCACTTCGAGGCGCTGGCCGGCGGTGAGCTGCCGGTCGTGGCCTACGATATTCCCTCGGCCACGCACGTGCGGCTGGAGCCGGCCGTCTCGATCGCGCTGGCCCGGGAGGGGTACGCGATCGGGCTCAAGGATTCCAGCGGCGACCTGGCCGGTATGCGGTCCGTGGTGAACGCGGTCCGCGACCTGCCGTTCTCGGTGCTCACGGGCTCGGAGACGATGGCCGACATCGCGCTCGACCTGGGTGCGGACGGGATCGTGCCCGGCCTGGGCAACGTCGACCCGGCCGGGTACGTGCGGCTGTACTCCGCGGCCCGGGCCGGTGACCGGGTGGCGGCCGCCGCCGAGCAGGCCCGGTTGACGAAGCTGTTCGGCATCGTCGACGTCGCCGACCGCACCCGCATCGGGTTCACCGCGGGTGCGCTCGGCGCGTTCAAGGAGGCGCTCGCCTACCAGGGCTGGATCGACTCCCCGTCGATGTGGCCCCCGCTCGGCGCGCTGGACGACGTCGAGAAGAAGGCCGTCCGCGAGCTGGTGGCGCAGGCCTCAGGCCGCGGCGGCGGCCTCGGCTAGCTGCTCGGCGTCCGGGACCAGCTGCGGCGAGCTCAGCGCGATGACCAGGTTGACGCCGGCGAAGACGGCGGCCACCAGCAGACCGCGGTGGAAGCCCTCGACCAGCGCGTTCACCGGATCGCCGCCGCCCGCCACCAGGTCGGTGACCCGCGAGGTGGAGATCGTCGTGATGATCGCCAGCCCGAGCGCGCCGCCGACCTGGTAGCCGGCGGTCACCACGCCGGAGGCCGCACCCGCGTCGTCGTGCTGCACGTCCGCGACCGCGGCGATCTGCGCCGGGATGCTGACGAACATGATGCCGACGCCGAACAGCAGGAAACCGGGCAGCAGATCGGTCGCGTAGCTGCCGGTCGCCCCGGCCTGGGTGAGCAGCCACAGCCCGGCCACGCTCACCACCGCGCCGACGAGCATCACCGGCCGGGTGCCGATCCGGGCCACCAGCTGGGAGGCGCCGACCGCGGCCACGATCGCGGCCACACCCATCGGCAGGAACTCGAAGCCGGTCTCCAGCGCCGACAGGCCGCGCACCTGCTGCAGGAAGATCGCGGTCAGGAAGAACATGGCCAGGAACGCGGCGCCGTTCAGCGCGAGCACGGCGGTGGCGGTGCTCATGCCTCGGGAGCGGAACAGCCGCATCGGCACCAGCGGAGCCGCGCTCCGGCGCTCGACCACGACGAACGCGGCCAGCAGGACGACGGCCGCGACCAGCGAACCGATCACCTCACCGGAACTCCAGCCGAGCGGCTCGGCCCGGATGACGCCGAAGATCAGCGCCAGCACGCCGCCGGTGGCCAGCACGGCGCCGGCCGCGTCGAACGTGCGCGGGCCCTCGGTCTCGACCTTGCTCTCGCGGATGATGCCCGGCGTGACCGCGATCAGCACGGCCGCGATCGGCACGTTGACGAAGAAGACCCACTCCCAGCCGGCGCTGTCGACGAGCACGCCGCCGGCGATGACACCGAGCGTGCCGCCCAGGCCGGCCAGACCACCCCAGATGCCGAGCGCGATGTTGCGCTCGCGGCCGTGCGCGAACGTGACCGTGAGGATCGAGAGCGCGGCCGGGGAGAGCAGCGCGCCGCCCAGCCCCTGCACGGCCCGGACCGCGATCAGGACCTCCTGGGACTGCGCGAGCCCGCCGCCCAGCGACGCCACCGCGAACAGCGCCAGGCCGACGACGAACAGCCGCCGACGCCCGAGCAGGTCGGCTGCCCGGCCGCCGAGCAGCAGGAACCCGCCGAAGACCAGCGTGTAGGCGCTGATCACCCACTGCAGGTTGTCGGGGGTGAAAGCCAGGTCTTTCTGGATGTCGGGGAGCGCGACGTTAACGATCGTCACGTCCAGAACCACCATGAATTGAGCCAGGGCCAGCACCGCAAGGGTGGCCCACGGGCTGCGTCGCATGTCGTCTGCCTGTCTCTTGGATGTACGCAGTACATGTACGTCGTATAGGAACCGCTGACAGGCAAACATGTACGTCGTATAGTTGTCAACCATGGCGAGGAGACGCAGCGACGAACGGCTCAGCCGGGAACGGATCGTGGAGTGCGCGATCGCGCTGGCCGACGCCGAGGGCCTGGAGGCGGTCACGATCCGGCGGCTGGCTCAGGACCAGGGCGTCACGCCGATGGCCCTGTACTGGCACTTCAAAGACAAGGAGCTGTTGCTCGACGGCATCGCCGAGCGGCTGCTCTCCGACGTCGTGCTGCCGCCCGCCTCGGACGAACCCTGGCCCGAGCAGCTGCGCGCGGTGCTGTCGGCTCTCCTCGTCGTGCTCGACGCCCACCCGGCGGTCGCCAACCTCGTCGAGATGCGGGTGCTGCTCTCGGACCGGGGCATGGAGATCGCCGAGCACACGCTGGGCATCCTGCGCGGGGCCGGATTCGGCCCGGAGCAGGCGGCCCAGCTGTCCGGCCACGCGCTGCAGTCGATCATCTCGATGGTGACGCGCAAGCCCGGGCTGATGGTGGGCGAGGACCCGGCCCGGCGCGAGGAGCTGCTCCGCGAGAAGAAGGCCGCGTTCGCCGCGCTGTCGCCGGAGCGCTTCCCGAACGTGGTGGCCTCGGCCGACGCGTTCACGGTCTGCGGCGACGAACCCGCCTACTTCGAGCTCGGGCTCGACCTGTTCATCGCGGGCGTGCGGGGTGTCCGACCGGCAGCGTGATGGCCAGCCGGGTGCCGGCACCCGGGTGGCTCTCGAGCGTGGTGGTGCCGTGCAGGGCCCGGATCCGGGCGTCGATGCCGGCCAGCCCGCCGCCGGGCACGACCCGGGCCCCGCCCGGTCCGTCGTCGGCGACCGTGCCGTGCAGCCAGCCGTCGGCCTCGGTGACGTCGACCCGGACGTGCGCGCCCGGGGCGTACTTGGCGACGTTCGTCAGCCCCTCGCACAGCGCGAAGTACGTCGTCGCCTCGACCGCGGGCGGCTTGCGCCGGGCGTCCACGGTGAACCGGACGGCCAGGCCGAGGCGGGCGGCGACCTCGTCCAACGCCGGGCCCAGACCGTCGGTGCGCAGTACCGGAGGGCGCAGGCCGAGGGCCAGCGCCTCCAGGTCGCCGATCGTGGCGATCACCTCGTCCCGGCAGGAGGCGGCGGCCGACCGGGGCGGGTCCGGCAGGCCGGCGTCGGCCAGCCGGCCGAGGTGGTCGGCCAGCGCGGTCAGGCGCCGCTGCGCGCCGGCCCGCAGGTCGTTCGCCAGCCGCAGACGCTCCGCGGTCTCGCGCTCCCCCACCCGGGCCTGGGCGGCCAGGACCTGTTCGAGCTGGGCCGTGGCCACGGCCTGCAGTTGCGCGGTCAGCAGGGCCTGGCTGCCCGCCCGGAGCACCGCGTCGACCATCCCCGGACGCCGTCGCAGGCCGTCGTCGAGGTCGACCAGCGCCAGCGGCTGACGCTCGTCGGTGCGGGCCTCGACCCACCAGCGGCCGGTGTCGGTCCGTTCCGGCCGCACCCGGCCCGCGCGGTCGACGTAGCCCTGCTCGGCCGGGACCCAGAACAGCAGCTCGAGCCCCGGGTCGCGTAACGCGGTCGCCAGCGCGTCCCGCACCGTGACGACCGAGGTCGTCGCCGACGTCATCCGCACCACCCGGTGGGGCGCGTCGACCTCGCGCCAGCGTTCGCGCAGCGCTCCGGAGAGCAGCGCCAGCGGCACCGCGGTGGCGACGCCGGTCAGCACGACGTAGAACGACAGCAGCGCGTCGAGCTCGGTCCAGGCGTCGGAGTGGGTCGTGAGGACGCCGGCGATCACCCCGAAGATGCCGGTGACCAGCAGCACCGGGAGCACCGACGGCCGGTCGAGCGCGGACAGCCGGCGGGCCCGGCGGACCAGCAGCACGACGAACCAGGCGGCCAGCACCACCTGACCGGCGATGACGACCTGGATCGCCCGGTCGAACACCCAGCGCTCCGACGCGAGGTTCGGCCAGACCACGTCCGGGTGCAGGCCGTTCCACTCCGGACGCGAGACCAGCGCGACGACGAACTGCCCGCCCAGGAGCACGACCGCGGAGTACAGCACCCAGCCGCGCTCGGCCCGCCCGGTCAGGCGTCCGCCCGGGAACAGCAGGACGGCCGAGCCGGCCAGCAGGTAGAACGCGCCCTGGGCGTAGAACGAGAGCTGCGGCCAGAGGCCGCGGTTCCAGGAGACGGTCCAGGCCAGCGAGCCGCAGACCGCGGCGGCCAGCAGCAGGACGCCGACCCGGCGGCGGCCGTCGCCGGCGTCGACCAGCAGCCCGCCGGCCGCACCGAAACCCGCGCTGAGCGCGCAGGTGAGCGCGGCCGCGGCGAGGTGGGAGGACCAGTACGGCGCGCCGCAGACGAACGTGAGCAGGCCGACCACCAGCCCGAGGAACGCGGCTCGCCCGGCCTGGCCGGGGACGTTTCCGACGGCGCCCACGTCCAGATGTTACGGAGCGCCGGGCCGGCCCGTTGACCCCCGTCCAACGGTCAGTGGACGGGCGCGTGCTCCCCGTCGACCGGGGCGGTGCGCCGGACCAGCAGGGCCGCGGCCACCGCGACCAGCGAGACGATGCCGCCGGCGACGAACGCGGCCCGGACGCCGTCGGCGGTCGCGGACGCCTGGGACACGCCCCCGACCAGCTCGGACGCGGTCGTCCGGGACAGGACCGTGATGAACAGCGCGGTGCCGGCCGCGCCCGCGAGCTGCTGCAGCGTGCTGAGCACCGCGCTGCCGTGGCCGTACAGGTCGGTGGGCAGGCTGCCCAGCGCGGACGTCATCAGCGGCGTCACCATCAGCGCCAGCGCGGACATCAGCATGACGTGCAGCAGCACGACGACCGCGAGCGCGGTGGTGGGGCCGACGGTGGCCAGCAGCCACAGCGCGCCGCTGAGCACGACCGCGCCCGGGACGACGAGCGGCCGCGGCCCGAACCGGTCGAAGAGCCGCCCGACCAGCGGCGACAACGCGCCCATGGCCAGGCCGCCCGGCAGTACCAGCAGGCCGGCCGCCAGCGTGCTGACGTCCCGGACGGTCTGCAGGTAGATCGGCATCAGGATCAGGCCGCCGAACAGCGCCACGAACCCGGCCAGCGTGACGAACGTCGAGATCGTGAAGTCGCGGCGGGCGAAGACCCGCAGGTTCAGCAGCGGGCTGTCCTGCAGTGCGTACTGACGCCATCCGAACAGGCCGAGCGAGACCAGACCGACGACCACCGGGACCCACGGCGCGACCGGGGTGTGGCCGTCGCCCTCGCCCAGGCTGGAGAGCCCGTAGATCAGGCCGCCGAAGCCGACCGCGGACAGCAGCAGTGACAGCACGTCGAGGCGCGCGGGCTTCGGCGTCGTCACGTTGCGGACCTTCAACGCGCCCAGCACCAGGGTGAACACCGCGATCGGCAGCACGACGAGGAACAGCCACCGCCAGCTCATACGGGACAGGACCAGCCCGGACACGGTCGGCCCGACCGCCGGCGCGACCGAGATGACGATCGAGATCACGCCCATCACCCGGCCGCGGTGGCTCGGCGCGATGAGGTTCATCGCGGTCGTGATCAGCAGCGGCAGCATCACGCCGGTGCCCATCGCCTGGACGACCCGGCCGGCCAGCAGCACCGGGAAGCCGGGGGCGATCGCCGCGATCAGCGTGCCGGTGCTGAACAGCGTCATCGCCGCGATGTAGATCTGCCGGACGCTGAAGCGCTCCATGATGAAGCCGGTCGCCGGGATGACGACGGCCATCGTGAGCAGGAAGCCGGTCGTCACCCACTGGCCGGTGGCGGCCGAGATGTTCAGGTCACGCATGAGGTGCGGCAGGGCCAGCGACATCACGGTCTCGTTGAAGATCACGACGAACGTCGAGGTGAGCAGCAGCGCGATGAGCGTGCGGTCGGAGCGGCTCAACGCCTGGTCGCCGACGTCGGGGGTGGTCGTGATGTCGGCTGTGGTAGCCAAGAAACTCTCCTCGGGGCTGATCTCGTTTCAGCTTAGTGGCAGTCACTGCCAAATCGGCATTGACTAACATCGGGGGCGTGACTGACATCACCGGCCTGCGCGAGCGTCGGCGCCTGGCCACCTCGGCGGAGATCGAGGCGGCCGCGTTCGCGCTCTTCGAGCAGCGCGGGTCGGAACACACCACGGTCGACGACATCGCGGCCGCGGCCGGGGTGTCGCCCCGCACGTTCTTCCGCTACTTCCCGACCAAGGAAGACGCGGTTCTCGGCGTCAAGCGCGCGTTCTTCGAAACCGTGAGCGAGTCGTTCGCCCGCGGCCTCGACCTGGCCGGGGCCACCGCCGAGGCGCTGGCCGAGTTCAGTGCGGGCGACAGCGTCCCGCTGCGCCGGATGATGCAGCTCCGATGCCTGTGCAAGGTCGACGACAACCTGCGGCAGGCGTCGTTGGTGCTCGACTCCGAGCAGTGCCGGCTCCGGCAGGAGGAGGTCGCCGCGGCCGGCGGGGCCCAGGCGGCGCTGCGGGCTCGCATCGCGGTCGAGACGTTGACCGTGGTGCTGAATGCGGCTCTGGACGAATGGGCGACGCGTCGGGTGGCCGGCGAGCCGGCCGACCTGGTCGATGTCTTCCGCATCACGTGCGCCCTACAGCGCCAACTCTGCCCGTAGCCGCGCGGCCGGGCGGGGTGGGCGGGCCGGGCGGGCT
>NZ_VIRS01000038.1 GCF_006912135.1 Cryptosporangium phraense
GCGCCGGCCTCGGCGCCGCCGACCTCCGCGTCGGCGCCGGCCAGCACCGCATCGCGCTGGCCGGCCTCGGCCTGCGGATCGCGGTCGCGAGCGGACGACCGGCCCGCATCCTCACCTGGGCCGAACACAACCGCGCCTCCCACCTCCTGCTCCCCCCGCTCCGCCCCCCGGACGACGACGACTACGCCACCGACCTCGCGGCCTGGCGCGCCGCGGCGTCCGAAGTGAGCGCGGTTCGAACGGCGGGCGGCGACCCGGCCGCAGCGCTGAGACAGCAGGTGGCGGCCGAGCGCCGGATCCGGGACCGCACCCGGCGGCAGCCCGGCACCGTCGGCGGCGCGGCGCAGCCGGTCGCCCTCGACGCGCTCGGCGCGGCGCTCGGCGACGCGGCGCTGGTGGAGTACGTGGCCGTCGACGGCGAGTTGCACGCGCTCTGGGTGACCGCCGGCGCGGCCGGGTTCGTCCGGCTCGGGCCGGGCGCGCCGGTGCGCGACCTGGTCGACCGGCTGCCGTTCGCGCTGCACCGGATGACCGGCGGCCGCACCGCGTCCGCGGCCCGCCGGTTGCTCGACGACGCCGCCCGCCGTCTCGACGCCGCGCTCCTGGCGCCGCTGGCCGCCCGGATCGGCGACCGTCCGCTGGTCGTGGTGCCGATCGGCCGCCTCCAGTCGCTCCCCTGGGCGCTCCTCCCGTCGTGCGCCGGTCGTCCGGTGACCGTCGCCCCGTCCGCCACCACCTGGGTCAACGCGAGAGCCGATCGGCGCGGTGGCCACCGCGCCGTCGTCGCGGCCGGTCCCGGCCTGCCGGGCGCCCGGACCGAGGCGGACGCGGTAGCCGCGATCCACCGCACGACGGCCCTGTCCGGGCCGGCCGCGACCGCCGAAGCCGTCCTCGACGCGCTGGCCGGAGCCGACGTCGCCCACCTGGCCGCGCACGGACGCGTGCACCAGGAGCACCCGCTGTTCTCGTCGCTGCTGCTCACCGACGGCCCGCTGACCGGGTACGACCTCGAGCGGCTCCGGCCGGTGCCCCGGCTGGTCGTGCTGGCCGCCTGCGACACCGGGCGGCACGTCGTCCGGGCCGGGGACGAGCTGCTCGGGCTCACCGCGACCCTGCTCGGACGGGGGGCGCAGCAGGTCGTCGCGTCGGTCGTGCCGGTCGCCGACGCGCGCACCGGCCCGCTGATGGCCGCGCTGCACACCCGGCTGGTGGCCGGCGACACCGCGGCCGCGGCTCTGGCGTCGGCCCAGCAGGACGCCCGGGACGACGAAGCCCTGGCCGCGGCCGCGGGCTTCGTCTGTCTCGGCGGGGAGTTCTCCTTACAGACCGAAGCGCTGCGCGAGCAGCTCCCGGTGGGAGATCGGGTCACCGAACAGCAGCTCGGCTGACTTCGCGCGCTTGAAGTACAGGTGGGCCGGGTGCTCCCAGGTGAACCCGATCCCGCCGTGGACCTGAATGTTCTCGGCCGCGACCGAGAAGTACGCCTCGCTCACGTACGACTTGGCCAGCGACGCGATCACCGCGAGCTGACCGTCGCCGGTCGCCGCCACCGTGGCCGCGTGATAGGCCGCCGAACGCGATCCCTCGACCGCGACGAGCATGTCCGCGCACCGGTGCTTGATCGCCTGGAACGACCCGATCGGCCGCCCGAACTGCAGGCGCTCCTTGGCGTAGGTCGTGGCCTGCTCGAGCACCGCCCTGGCCCCGCCGACGCTCTCGTTCACCAGCGCGACGCAGGCCAACTGCAGCACTCTCTGCAGCACCTCGTCGGCCGAGCCCTCCGCGCCGATCAGGCGGGCCGGGGTGTCGTCGAACGTCAGGTCGGCCTGCTTGCGGGTGAGGTCCATCGTCGGGAGCCGGGTCGGGGTCAGCCCGTCCGCGCCCTTCTCGACCGCGAACAGCGACGGGCCGGCGTCGGCGCAGGCCACGACCAGGATCAGGTCGGCCAGCGCCCCGTCGAGGACGAAGTGCCTGCTGCCGTCGAGCGTGTAGCCGGCCGGAGTGCTGGTGGCGGTGACCGCGCCGTCGGGCTGGCCGGAGTCGTTCGAGTAGGCCAGCGTCGCGATCGTCTCGCCGCTCGCGATGCCCGGCAGCAGATCCTTCTTGGCCTCTTCGTCGTCGGACTCGAGCAGTGCGCTCGCCGCGAGCACGGCCGAGGCGAAGAACGGCGCGCAGAGCAGGCGCGCGCCCATCTCCTCGAGCACCAGGCACAGCTCGGCGAAGCTGAACCCGGACCCGCCGTACTCCTCCGGGATGTACAGGCCCTGCAGGCCGAGCTGGGTGCCCATCAGGTTCCACACGGCCGGGTCGTAGCCGTCGTCGGTCTCCATCAGGCGGCGCACGGCCGCCTCGTCGGAGTGACGGTCGAGGAAGCTCCGGACCGTGGCCCGCAGTTCCTCCTGTTCCGGGGAGAAGCTCATCGCGGCACGTCCTTCCAGGCGACGCCCTTGTCGACCCGGACGTCGCCGGGCAGGCCGAGCACTCGTTCACCGAGGATGTTGCGCAGGATCTCCGACGTCCCGCCCTCGATCGTGTTCGCGCGGGACCGGAGGAACGTCGTCTGCGTGGACGGGATCCCCATGCTGCCGTAGGGCAGCGTCGGACGGCGCATCTCGTGGGCGGGCAGCAGCGCACCGGCCGGGCCGAGCAGGTCGTTCTGGAACTCGGCCGCGCGCTGGTTGAACTCGGCGCTGGTGAGCTTCAGGACCGACCCCTCCGGCCCGGGCTTGCCGCGGTTGCCGCCGGCCGCGGCCCGGACCGCGGTGAGGTAGTTGACGTTCGCCTCGATCCAGAGCTGGATCGCCTGGTCGCGCCGGACCGGGTTGCCCTCGCCGCGGGCGGCGGCGACGCGGTAGCTCTCGAGAAGGCCGGCGCCGGGTTCCTCCCGGGTGGCGATCGCTCCGCCGAGCGAGACCCGCTCGTTCATCAGCGTCGTGGTGCCGACCCGCCAGCCCGCGCCGACGTCGCCGAGACGGTCGCCGTCGGGGATCCGGACCCCGTCGAAGAACACCTCGTTGAACTCGGCGTCCCCGGTCAGCTGGCGCAGCGGCCGGACGTCGACGCCCGGCGCGTGCATGTCGACGACGAACGCGGTGATGCCGTTGTGCTTGGGGACGGTCGGGTCGGTGCGGGCCAGGATCAGGCCGCGGTGCGAGAGGTGCGCGAAACTCGTCCATACCTTCTGGCCGTCGAGGATCCAGTCGTCGCCGTCGCGGCGGGCCCGGGCGGCCAGCCCGGCGACGTCGGAGCCGGCCGACGGCTCGCTGAACAGCTGGCACCAGATCTCTTCGCCAGTGTAGAGCGGGCGCAGGTAGCGGGCGCGCTGCTCGGGGGTGCCGTGGGTGAGCAGGGTCGGGCCGCACATCCCGATGCCGATCGGGTTGTACGCGCCCGGGACGGGTGCCCCGGCCTCGGTGAGCCGCTGCTCGACCAGCCCCTGTAACGCCGGTTCGGCGTTCGACCCGCCGTCGGACGGATCGACCCAGACCCAGGCCAGGCCGGCGTCGAAGCGGGCGGCGAAGAACTCGTGCGGATCGGTGGTGGCGGGGGGATGGTCGCGTAGTAAGGCGTCGATGGCGGCGGTGAGTTCCTCGGGGGACATCAACGTCTCCTCTCCCGGCTTGGCGGGTATGTACCCGTCCGCCCGAAGTTAACAGACGTTCCGCGTCTACCTATGCGAAAGGCCCCCGCGCATGCGCGCGGGGGCCTGTCCGACCGGGATGCCTAGTGGATCATCACGGGCGGGGCGCCTTCGGCTTCGGCGGCGTCGTCGTCGAGGTGCGACTCCTCGCGCTTGCGCGGGAGGAAGAGCGCGGCCACGACCGTCACCGCGATCAGCGCGAGCGCGACCCAGTAGACGTGCGCGAACGCCTCGGCCGCCTGGGCCAGACCCTTGGCGACGACCGACGGGCCACCGATCTGGTCGACGATCCGCGGGTCACGCTGCGAGGCGATCGCCGGCAGCGCCAGAGCGCGGTCCTTCAGACCGTTGGTCAGCAGCACCGACATCAGGGCGACGCCGACGGAGCTGGCGATCTGCTGGGTGATGTTCAGCAGCGTGGAGCCGCGCGCCACCTCGTGGTGGGTGAGCGTCTTCAGCGCGGACGTCATGATCGGCATCATCGTGAGGCCCATACCGAGACCCATGACGAACAGCCAGGCGATGAGCACGCCGTAGGACGTCGTCGACGTGATCTGGGTCAGGCCACCCATCGCGATCAGGATGAACAGCAGACCGAACGGAACGATCCGGCCGACCGGCATCTTGTCGGACAGCGTGCCGGCGATCGGCATCGTCACCATCGCGCCGAGACCCTGCGGAGCCACGAGCAGACCGGCCATCAGCACCGACTCGCCGCGGATCTGCTGGAAGTACGTCGGCACCAGCAGCAGGCCGCCGAAGAACGCGACCGCGAACAGGAACATCGTCAGGATGCTGACCGCGAGGTTCCGGTTCTTGAACAGCCGCAGGTCGAGCAGCGGGTGCTTCGGCTTGAACGAGTACGCGATGAACGACAGGATCAGCACGATGCCGACCAGGGCCGGGATCCACACCTTGGCCGCGGTGACCGTGCCCTTCTCCGGGATCGACGAGACGCCGTAGAGGAACAGGGCCAGACCCGGCGACATCATCAGCATGCCGAGGAAGTCGAACGACTCGGACGGCTGCGCGTTGTCCTTCGGCAGCACGACCTGCGAGTAGATCAGCGCGCCGATACCGATCGGGACGTTGATCAGGAAGATCCAGTGCCAGCTGGCGGCGTCGATCAGCCAGCCGCCGAGGATCGGGCCACCGATCGGGCCCAGCAGCATCGGCACACCGAGGATCGCCATCAGACGGCCCATGCGCTTCGGGCCGGCGGCCCGGGTCATGATCGTCATGCCCAGCGGCATCAGCATGCCGCCGCCCAGGCCCTGGAGCACCCGGAAGCCGATCAGCGCGTTGATGTCCCACGCGGCGGCGCAGAGCGCGGAGCCGATCGTGAACAGCGCGATCGCGGTCATGTACAGCCGCTTGGTGCCGAAGCGGTCGGCCGCCCACCCGGTGAGCGGGATGACGGTGGCGAGCGCCAGCGTGTAGCCGGTGACCGTCCAGGCCACCGTCGCGTAGCTGAGCGGCGCGTCCGCGCTACCGAACTCGGTCTGGAACGTCGGCAGTGCGACGTTCACGACCGTGATGTCGAGAATCGACATGATCGCGCCGAGGACGACGACCCCAGCGACCTTGAGTATGTCCGGTGTGATCTTGTCGTCGTTGGCCGAAGCCGTGGTGACGTCTGCCATGAGTAGTTCTTTCCCTCGAGCGGTCCGCAGGGCAGCTACAGAATTTTACGGTCGTTCAATTATTACTGCATCGATGCACTGAACGGAAATAGAATTAAGCCGCCGATGCGTACGGCAGGCGACCCAACCGTGAACCAACCGGGCCGGTCGGACGGCTATTCCGCAGCGTGAGCGTTCCTTGCATCACACAAGCAAAGACGCTACCCCACGGGTGTTTCGAGCGGGTTCCCGCCCCTGTGCACCTCGGGCGTCACTACGTCACGTGATGTCGCCAGCACCGACCCGACGAGGATCAGCCCGAACGCGACCACGATCAGCGCGTCCAGCGGCTCCCCCAGCACGAGGACGCCCGCCAGAACCGCGACCGCCGGGTTGACGTAGGTGAAGACCGTCGCCCGGGCCGGACCGACCTCCCGAATGAGTGCGAAGAAGACCAGGAACGCCAGCGCCGTGCAGATCAGGCCCAGTCCGGCGATCGCCCAGAGGACGTCCGCGTCCGGACGCTGCTGGGGCCACGTGACGATCGCGGCCGGGGTGTAGATGAGTGCGACGGTGCTCAGCGATATCGCTGTCATCGGCAGGCCGGGCACGTCGTTGAGGTATCGGGCCATGATCAGCGGCGCGATCGCGTAGCCGAGCGCGGTGAGCAACACCTCGACGATCGGCCAGGCGTCTCCCCCGCCGAGCTTCGGCGAGACCAGCACGGCGACGCCGGCCAGGCCGGTGACCAGGCCGATCCGCCGCTTCCAGGTGAGCCGCTCGGTGCCTCCGGTGAGCCGCACGACGATCGCCCCGATGACCGGCACCGTCGCGATGATCAGGCCGGCCAGCGAGCTCGGCAGCGTCCGCTCGGCGTCCGTGAGGAAGAACCAGGGACCGACCATCTCGCAGATCGTGAACGCGAGCAGCGGACGCCAGTGCACGGCGACGGCCCGCAGCGCGCCGTTGCGGAACGCGAACGGGAGCAGGAGCAGACCGCCGATGGCGGTCCGGGCGAAGACCAGGAACGGAACCGAGACGCCTTCGACCGCGACTTTGATCATCAGGTACGGAATGCCCCAGACGACGGCCATGATGACGAACAGAACCCAGCCACGTCGTGTCACCGGACGACGGTAGGTGCCGTTGGTCGCGCCGGCCAACCGTGTTCTCTGCCGAGTTCCGTCACTATCCGGACAGCGACCGCCCTCGCGGGAGCGCCTAGGGTTGCGGCGTGGCTGGCGGCTCTCGACTCGGCGTGGACTTCGGAACATCGAACACGGTGGCGGTACTCGCCCGGCCCGATGGACGGATCAACCCGGTTCTGGTCGACGGTCAGCCCCAGCTCCCGTCCGCGGTCTGCGCGTCCGACGCCGACCTGCTGGTCGGACGGGCCGCTCTGCACACCGCCCGGCTGCGCCCGGAGGCGTTCGAGCCGAACCCGAAGCGCCGGATCGACGACGGCGAGGTGCTGCTCGGGACGACCGGGTTCCCGGTCGTCGACGTGTTCGCGGCCGTGCTGGGCCGGGTCGCCGACGAGACCCGGCGAGTGACGGGTCTCTCCGCTCCGGACGAGGTCCGGATCACCCACCCGGCGGTGTGGGGCAGCGCCCGGCGGGACCTGCTGCGGCGGTCGGCGGTGGCGGCCGGATGGCCGTCCGGGTCGATCGGGCTGGTGCCCGAGCCGGTCGCCGCGGCGGCGGCGTTCGCCGAGGTCCACGGCGCGCGGCTGCCGGTCGGTGGCAACGCGCTGGTCTACGACCTGGGTGGCGGGACGTTCGACGCGACCGTGCTGCGCCGGTCCGCGTCGGGTTACGACGTGCGGGCGACGGACGGATTGCCGGACGCCGGTGGGCTGGACATCGACCACGCGATCCTGACGTACCTGGGCGCGGTCGTGGCCAGGCGGAACCCGGACGCGTGGCGGGCGCTGACGTCGCCCCGGACCGCGGCCGAGCGGCGGGCGCGCTGGCTACTGCACGACGACGTGCGGTCGGCGAAGGAGCTGCTGTCGTCGGCGTCGTCGACGTTGATCCCGGTTCCGCTGATCGACGACGAGGTGCCGCTGACCCGGAACGAGCTGGACCAGCTGACCCGGCCGCTGCTCGAGCGGACGATGGTGTCGGTGCAGGGGGTGCTGCGCGAGGCGGGGTTGACGCCGGGCGATCTGTCGGCGGTGTTCCTGGTCGGGGGGTCGACGAGGATTCCGCTGGTGGCGACGATGTTGCACCGGGCGTTGGGGGTGCCGGCGACCGTTCTGGAGCAGCCGGAACTGATCGTCGCCGAGGGAGCGCTCCAGGTCGGAACCCTCACCCCACCCGCGACCGGACCCCACGCTCCCGCGACCGCGCCACACGCTCCCGAGACCGGGCCCTACGCTCCGGCGACCGCGCCACACGGGCGTGGAGCCCCGCATGCGGGCGGGGCCGCGCCCCATGCGGCCGGGGCCGCGCCCCATGCGGCAGGGGCCGCGCCGCACCCGGCCGGGGCGGCGCCCGCCGGGCCGCCGTGGCCCGCCCATCACCAGCCTCCTGCACAGCAGCCGGGGCTTTCGCAGGCGGGGCAGCATCAGTACGGGCCGCCGAGCGGGTTCCATCCTCAGCCGAGCGGGTTCCATCCTCAGCCGAGCGGGTTCCATCCTCAGCCGCCCCGCCCCCAGCCGAGCGTCTTCCGCCGCCTGCGGCCCCAGCCGCATCCGGTGTTCCCGCCACCGGAGACCCAGGCCGCACCCGGCATCGCCCGCCACGAGCGCGACATCCGCGGCGCCGAGGCCGCCCCCGCCCCCGCCCCGACGCCGCCCACCGCCGCCGCCGGGCCGATCGACGCCCCACCCAGCGCCGCCCCACCCAGCGCCACACCCGTCAGCGCCGCACCCGTCAGCGCCACACCCGTCAGCGCCGCACCCGTCAGCGCGGCCCCGGTCAGCGCCGCCCCGGCAAGCGCCACCCCAACCGGCGCCGCCGGGTCCGGCGGCGCGTCGCGCACCATGCAATCCCCCGTCGAATTCCGCGGCCACGACGACGCGGTCTCCTCCGTCGCGATCAGTCCCGACGGCACCCGCCTGGCCACCGCGAGCGCCGACCGCACCGTCCGGATCTGGGAAACCCTCACCGGCCGCCAGATCGTCCGCCTCACCGGCCACACCGGCCGAATCAACGGCATCGTCTCGAGCCCCGACGGCACCCGCCTGATCAGCGTCGCCGACGACCACACCGCCCGAATCTGGGACCCGGCCACCGGCCGCGAGCTCAAGACCCTGGACGCCCACTCCGACATGGTCCGCGCCGTCGCCGCGCACCCGGACGGCCGCCGCATCGCCACCGGCAGCTTCGACCGCAGCGTCCGTATCTGGGACTACCGCACCGGAGAGCTGACCAGCACCCTCACCGGACACACGGACGTCGTCCGAGCCGTAGCGTTCCATCCGGACGGACGCCGGATCGCAACCGGGAGCTTCGACGAGACGGTCCGGATCTGGGACCTCGAGACCGGAAGGCAGCTCGCCGTCCTCACCGGGCACGGTCTCGTGCACGCGGTCACGTTCAGCCCCTTCGGACGCCTGCTAGCCACCGCCGGCGTCGACGGCACCGCCCGGCTCTGGCACGCCGACACCGGACGCCCGGCCGCCGACCGCCTGGCCGGGCACGACGGCGCGGTCACCGCGGTCGCGTTCAGCCCGGACGGCCGGCTGCTCGCCACGGCCGGTATCGACGGGACCGCCCGGCTCTGGAGCCCGGCGACCGGACGGGCCACCGCCCCACCGCTCACCGGCCACACCGCCGGCCTCACGACCGTGCTCATCGCCCCGGACGGCCGAGCCCTGGTCACCGCCAGCCACGACGGCACGGCCAAACTCTGGCCCCTCTGACCCGAGGCCCGGCCGCCCGAGGCCCGGCCGCCCGAGGCCCCGCGGCCCCGCGGCCCCGCGGCCCCGCGGTCAGAGCGTCGCTCCCACCCGGAGCCACCGCCCCGACCACGTCCGCCACACCATCCCGACGAACCGCACCGCGATGAACACCGCGAGCCCGGTCCACACCCCGGCCAGCCCCCACCCGTACACCGCCGCGGCCAGCGTCACCGGCACGAACCCCAGCAGCGCCGACCCGACCGTCACGTTCCGGATGTACGCGTTGTCCCCGGCCCCCAGCAGCACCCCGTCCAGCGCGAACACCACGCCCCCGACCGGCACCATCCCGACCAGGAACGGCCACAGCACCCCGAGCTGCTCCCGCACCGCAGCATCCGAAGTAAAGACCCCGGGCACGACGAACCACCCCAGCGCGAACACCACCGCGAACGCCAGCCCGGCCACGACCCCGAACCGGCTCACCCGCCAGGCCGTGCTCTTCGCCGCCCCGACGTCGCCGCCGCCCAGGGCCGCCCCGACCAGCGACTGCGCCGCGATCGCGAACGAGTCGAGCAGCAACGCGGCCAGGTTCCAGAGCTGCAGCCCGACCTGGTGTGCGGCGAGCTGGGCCGCACCGGCCCGCCCGGCCACCGCGGCCGCGGTGAGGAACGCGGCCTGGAACGCCGCCGACCGGACGATCAGGTCCCGGCTGACCACCAGCTGACGTCTCATCACCGACCAGCGCGGCCCGAGCGGCACCCGCTCGCGCACCAGCGCCCACAGGCACACGCCGCCGCCGAGCCACTGCGCCAGCACGTTGGCCCAGGCCGACCCGGCCAGCCCGAGTCCGAGCGGATACACGAACACCGGCGACGCGGCCGCCGACACGATGTTCGCGACCACCACGATCACGACCGGCGTCCGGGTGTTCTGCACCCCGCGCAGCCAGCCGTTGCCCGCGAACACCAGCAGGATCCCCGGCAGCCCCAGCACCGCGATGCGCAGCCACCCCTCGGCGGCCCCGGCCACGTCCGTATCGCCGGCGATGGCCCGGGTCACCCACGGCGCCAGCACCTGCCCGGCCACGATCCCGGCCCCGCCGATCAGCAACGCCAGCCACGACGCCTGCACGCCCTCGCCGACGGCGGCGTCCCGCTGCCCGGCGCCGAACCAGCGGGCCGCGCGCCCGGTGGTGCCGTAGGCCAGCGACGTGCCGACGATCGCCAGTAGACCCATCAGCGTCCCGCCGGCCCCCAGCCCGGCCAGCGCCACCCGACCCAGGTGACCAACCACCGCGGTGTCCACCAGCAGGAACAACGGTTCCGCGGCCAGCACGACGAACGCCGAAGCCGCCAGCCGGACGACCCGCCCCGCGCCGGGCTCCCCGCCGGTCATTCCGGCTTGCGCGCCTGCAAGGTGTAGGTGAGCGGCGCCCGCCACGGCCGGTCCGCCATCCGGCGCTCGTCCCCCTCGAGACGCTCCATCTTCCCCGGGAACGGCTCCCACGGCACCGAGTCGTGCTCGACCAGCTGCGTCAGCACCAGCCCCTGGTCCAGCAGAGCGGTGACCACCTCGCCCAACCCGTGGTTCCAGTTGTGCACCGTGTTGTGGGTGAACGTCGCGTCGGTCTGGACGTAGGTGTCGTCGTCGTGCCACACCAGCGGCTCTTCCCGCTCGAAGTAGGGGTACTCGAGCACGAGGGATCCGTCCGGCCTGGCGTCGTCCAGAGCCCAGAGGACCGGGTGGCCCTCCCGCATGAACAACCGTCCCCCGGGCCGGAGGAGCTCGGCCACGATGGCGGCCCACCGGCGCACGTCGGGGAGCCAGCAGAGCGCGCCGACGCCGGTGAAGACGAAGTCGAACCGCCCGGCGCCGAGCGCGGGAACCGCCTCGTACACATCGGACTGGACGAACTCGACCTTCGCGCCCGTCTCGGCGGCCAGCTCACGGGCCTGCGACAGCGACTCGCCGGAGAAGTCCAGGCCGGTCATGCGCGCGCCCAGGCGGGCCAGCGACAGCGTGTCGGTCCCGATGTGGCACTGCAGGTGCAGGCCGTCGAGACCGGAGAGGTCACCCAACCGGGGCAGGTCGAACTGAACGACGTGGCTCAGGAACGTCGGATCGACCCGGAAACGGTCGACGGAGTAGTCGTCCGAGGCCGCGTGCGCCGCCGCCCGGTCGTCCCAGCTGGCCCGATTGAGTGCGCGATAGTCCTCGCCGTTTGCTGTCACGACACGAAAATGTCACACCGGTCACAGCGTTTATCGGCCGGTACCCGGTAGACCCGCTTCGGTCGGCGCCGGCGCGAGCGTGGTGACCGCGGTCAGCGTCGGCACGATCGGCTTCTTCGCGCTGCGCGACCAACTGGTCCACTGGGGCCATTCGGCCGTGGCCGGCCCGCATCGTCGCCGCGGTCGCCCCGGTCGACGCCGCCGCCGGTACCGAGCTGCTGGCCCGCTGGTTCGCGGCCCAGGGACTCTGGCCGTCCGAGGCCCCGGAGGTGTTCCGGCTGGCCTTGGCCGGCGAAGGGTTGGAGGCTCCCGAGCTGCCCGGCTGGACGCCACAGCACTAACTTTCGCACCTGTGTTCGAAGATTGCAGTAGGCTGGGCTCATGACCGCGATTGCGTATCAGCCGTCGATCCTGGAACTCGCGGACACCGACGCGCGGCTCGGCCCGCTCGCCGGTCGGGTCCGGCGGCACGAACTCTCGGCCGGCGCCTGGGTCGACCATCTGCCCGGCTGGGTCCGCGGCTCCGACGCGGTGTTCCAGACGCTGCTGTCCGACGTCGAGTGGCGCGCCGAGCGTCGCGAGATGTACGACCGCGAGGTCGACGTCCCGCGCCTGCTCCGCTGGTACGACGGTCACGAGACGCTCCCGCACCCGCTGCTCACCGACGCCCGCGAAGCGCTCACCAAGTACTACGCGCCCGAACTGGGCGAGCCGTTCGTGACGGCGGGCATGTGCCTGTATCGAGACGGCCGAGACAGCGTCGCCTGGCACGGCGACACGCTGGGCCGCTCGGCGAGGCAAGACACGATGGTCGCCATAGTCTCGTTCGGCGCCCCGCGCCCGTTGATGCTCCGCCCGCGGGGCGGCGGCTCGAGTCTGCGCTTCCCGGTGGGGCACGGGGATCTGATCGTGATGGGCGGCTCGTGCCAGCGGACGTGGGAACACGCGGTCCCGAAGACCACGAGGGCCGCGGGCCCGCGGGTGAGCGTGCAGTTCAGGCCGGTAGACGTAGCGTAACCGCGGCCGCGGGCCGGGACGGGCGGCCGGGGCCGGGCGGGCCGGGGCGGCCGGGGCCGGGGCGGTCGAAGCCGGGGCGGTCGAAGCCGGGGCGGTCGAAGCCGGGGCGGTCGAAGCCGGGGCGGTCGAGGCCGGGGCGGTCGAGGCCGGCGGGTGCGGTGGGGCGGCGGGGTCTGTTGTGGGTGGCTGGGGTCGCGGGCCGGGACCAGGTGGGTCGGGGCTTGGGCAGCGGGTCTGGTCGTGGGTGGCTTGGGTCGGCGGCCGGGTTTCGGCTGGGGATCGGCTAGACACATGTCCGGGCCTCGGTAGCTGAACTCGGCCAGACCCTTGGTGTCACGCCCGCTACCGCGGGCCCGGGGCTGTCGCCAGGGTGCTCGCCGCTGGGCTCACCGTCTCTGGCCGAAGGGCCGGCCGGACTACACGACCGCTAAAGCAGACCCCGCAGCACCGCAACCATCCCTGCACGGGCACCATCTCGCACGGGTGTCGCCCCAGCACTGAGCCACGATTCTGACTGCGCACCAGGGGCCCGCACCGGGCCAGCCAATAGTTGCGCGCACACCGGCCTTCCGGGGCCGATCATGACCCGCACCCAACCCGCCAGCGTCTGCGGCCCGGTCCGCGCTGAACCCGTACACCCGGCGCTAACCCCAACCGAGCCACCCCACCCGACCACGCGAGACTGACAGCACCGCCCAGCCAGATCCATATCGACGCCAACAGGCTCGGATGGATCCCTGCCAGCGGCTGAAACCCACCCCCGCACAAATCCGCAGCCATCGGCTACGTCAACATCGCCGCCGCCGTAGACGGCCACTCCCATCACGCCGAAGCTCTCCGAGCAGAGAAGCCACCACTCGCACCGGACCCCTCAACTCGCCGACCAAGCCTCCGCCGGAAACCCGCGGCTTCCCCCACCGTTGCCACGGAACGGACCCACCGGCGGCCCTACGTCAGCAACTGGCACCGCCCCCCGGCGCTTGCCACTCGGCCAAAGCGCCATCATCAGGTCGTGGCGCAACAGCCCGCTCACGGGTTGACGGTGAACGTCACGGCTCTGCTTTCCAAGGTGCCCAGGCGCGCAACCAGCTGATATTTACCCGGGGCCACCGGAGCCCCGGTCACACAATTCTTCGAGGACGTCGTCCCGCCCCACTTGATGTAGTAATTCAGCGTCTCGCCGGGCACGATCTTGCGCTCGACCGTCGCGCCGGCGGCGTCGGCCCTCGAGCTGCAATCGTCGGACGACCAGACCTGCTTGGCCCCGGACAGGATCTTCAACTCCTGCTCATTCGAGCCGACATCCCGGCGGCACGCGGCCGTCGACGAGTTCTTCACCACCAGCCGCATCTGCGCGAACTCCCCGATCCGCACCGCCCCGTCCGACGGCACCGCGGTGAGCGTCAGGGCCGAGTCGGGGCACGCAGCCGAATCAGTCGCCGAGCCACCGGCCGCGGTGTCGGGCGCCGTCGTCGCCGAGTCGGGCGACTCCTCGCTCGGCGCCGAGCCGGCCGCGGACTCCCCCGGATCGGGCGAGCTGCCACCGGCCGCGGGCGCGGCACTCGTCGGATCAACGCCGGCGAGCTTCGCCTCGCCGCCGTCCGAACCGCGCACGACCAGGCACGACGCAAACGCGAGCAGGATGACGAGCAGCGGAACGAAGATCAGGAGGCGCCGGCGCCAGTAGACGCCCGAGGGGTGGGGTCCGACCGTCCAGTTCATGGTGGTGGAACGGTATCGCTCCGGGGCCGCTGATGCGTGACGGCACGCCGCAGGTCTCGACCCGACGTAGAGACCATCGCAGCATCGATGTCCAATTTGTCGGTTTCGTTGAGCGGAAGCGGTCTGGCACGATCACCAGTGATGTCAACGCTTCCCTTCGTTGCGCACGTCCTCGACTGGTACGACGAGAACGCCCGGGATCTCCCCTGGCGCACCGCGGACGCCAGCCCCTGGGGCGTCCTCGTCAGCGAGATCATGCTGCAGCAGACGCCCGTGTCGCGCGTCCTCCCGGCCTGGCAGGCATGGATGTCGCGCTGGCCCACGCCAACCGCGATGGCCGCCGACGAGCCCGGCGAGGCCGTCCGGATGTGGGGGCGGCTCGGCTACCCGCGACGAGCGCTGCGCCTGCACGAGTGCGCGGTAGCGATCACCACCCGGCACGACGGCGAACTACCGACCGACCTGGACGCGCTGCTGGCACTGCCCGGCGTCGGGGCGTACACGGCCCGGGCCATCGCCTCGTTCGCGTACGGGCAGCGGCACGCGGTCGTCGACACCAACGTCCGAAGGGTGCTGAGCAGGGTCGTCACCGGGGTCGCCGACACCGCGCCCGGGTCGGCCGCGCGCGACCTCGCCCTGGCCGAGCCGCTGGTGCCGGACGACCCCGCGGTGGCGGCCAAGTACGCGGTGGCGGTGATGGAGCTGGGCGCGCTGGTGTGCACGGCCCGGGCTCCCCGCTGCGCCGACTGCCCGGTCGTCGACGACTGCGCCTGGTTCCGGGCCGGCAAGCCGGCCTACGACGGGCCGGCCAAGCGTCCGCAGGGGTACGCGGGCACCGACCGCCAGGTGCGCGGACGCCTGCTCGCCGTGCTCCGGGACGCCACCGGCCCCGTACCCCAGGGAGCGCTAGACGTGGTGTGGAACGAGCCGGTCCAACGTGCCCGCGCCCTGGACGGCCTGGTCGCCGACGGCCTGGTCGACCCGCTCCCCGACGGCACCTACGCCCTGCCCGGAGCGGCCCGCGCCAATTGACGACTTTCCGGGGTTCTGGGCCGCCCCAGAACCCCGGAAAGTCGTCAAATGCCGGAGGGGCGGACCGCCTACGGCGGCCCGCCCCTCCGAAAAAGCAGCCTTACTCGGCGGCCGTCTCGCCCGAGGCGATCTCGGCGGTCACCGCGTCGGGCAGCGGAGCCGGCTTGTCGGCCCCACGGAACGTGAACTCGCCCTTGGTGCGGTCGGTCTCGTCCGTCCCCGTCACGTCGACGACCACGATCTGACCGGCCGACAGCTCGCCGAAGAGGATCTTCTCCGACAGCGTGTCCTCGATCTCGCGCTGGATCGTCCGGCGCAGCGGCCGAGCACCCAGCACCGGGTCGTAGCCCTTGGCGGCGAGAAGCTTCTTCGCGCCGTCGGTGAGCTCGAGCCCCATGTCCTTGTTCTTCAGAGCCGTGTCCACGCGGTTCAGCATGAGGTCGACGATCTCGACGATCTCGTCCTCGGTGAGCTGGTGGAAGACGATCGTGTCGTCGATACGGTTGAGGAACTCGGGCCGGAAGTGCTGCTTCAGCTCGTCCTGGACCTTGAGCTTCATCCGCTCGTAGTTGCTGGACGTGTCGTTGCCCGACTGGAAGCCGAGCGACACGGCCTTGGCGATGTCGCGGGTTCCCAGGTTCGAGGTCAGGATCAGCACCGTGTTCTTGAAGTCCACGATGCGGCCCTGGCCGTCGGTCAGGCGACCGTCTTCCAGGATCTGCAGGAGCGTGTTGAACACGTCCGGGTGAGCCTTCTCGACCTCGTCGAAGAGGACCACGGAGAACGGCTTGCGGCGGACCTTCTCGGTCAGCTGGCCACCCTCGTCGTAACCGACGTAGCCGGGAGGCGCACCGACGAGCCGGGACACCGTGTACCGGTCGTGGAACTCCGACATGTCGAGCTGGATCAGCGCGTCCTCGTCGCCGAACAGGAACTCGGCCAGCGCCTTCGAGAGCTCGGTCTTACCCACACCGGACGGGCCGGCGAAGATGAACGAACCACCGGGACGCTTCGGGTCCTTCAGGCCGGCCCGGGTACGCCGGATGGCCTGCGAGACCGCCTTGATCGCCTGCTCCTGGCCGACGACCCGCTTGTGCAGCTCGTCCTCCATGCGCAGGAGACGGCTGGTCTCCTCCTCGGTGAGCTTGAAGACGGGGATGCCGGTCCAGTTCGCCAGCACCTCGGCGATCTGCTCGTCGTCGACCTCGCTCACGACGTCGAGGTCACCGGCCTTCCACTCCTTCTCGCGCTGCGCCTTCTGGCCCAGCAGCTGCTTCTCCTTGTCGCGGAGCGACGCGGCCTTCTCGAAGTCCTGCGCGTCGATCGCGCTCTCCTTCTCGCGCCGGACGCCCGCGATGCGCTCGTCGAACTCCCGCAGGTCTGGCGGAGCGGTCATCCGCCGAATCCGCATCCGCGCGCCGGCCTCGTCGATCAGGTCGATCGCCTTGTCGGGCAGGAAGCGGTCGGAGATGTACCGGTCGGCCAGCGTCGCCGCGGCGACCAGGGCACCGTCGGTGATCGAGATGCGGTGGTGCGCCTCGTAGCGGTCACGCAGACCCTTGAGGATCTCGATCGTGTGCGCCAGCGACGGCTCGCCGACCTGGATCGGCTGGAACCGGCGCTCGAGAGCGGCGTCCTTCTCGACGTACTTGCGGTACTCGTCGAGCGTCGTGGCGCCGATCGTCTGCAGCTCGCCCCGGGCCAGCATCGGCTTCAGGATCGAGGCGGCGTCGATCGCGCCCTCGGCGGCACCCGCACCCACCAGGGTGTGGATCTCGTCGATGAACAGGATGATGTCGCCGCGGGTGCGGATCTCCTTGAGCACCTTCTTCAGGCGCTCCTCGAAGTCACCGCGGTAGCGCGAACCGGCAACCAACGCGCCCAGGTCGAGCGTGTAGAGCTGCTTGTCCTTCAGCGTCTCGGGCACCTCGCCCTTGACGATGGCCTGCGCCAGCCCCTCGACGACCGCCGTCTTGCCGACGCCGGGCTCGCCGATCAGCACCGGGTTGTTCTTGGTGCGGCGGGACAGCACCTGCATGACCCGCTCGATTTCCTTCTCCCGACCGATGACCGGGTCGAGCTTCTGCTCGCGCGCGGCCTGGGTCAGGTTGCGACCGAACTGGTCGAGGACGAGCGAGGTGGACGGCGTGCCTTCGGCCGGGGCACCGGAGCCGGCCGGCTCCTTGCCCTGGTAGCCCGACAGCAACTGGATCACCTGCTGACGAACCCGGTTGAGGTCCGCCCCCAGCTTCACCAGGACCTGAGCGGCTACGCCCTCGCCCTCGCGAATCAGGCCGAGCAGGATGTGCTCGGTACCGATGTAGTTGTGGCCCAGCTGCAGCGCCTCGCGGAGCGACAGCTCGAGCACCTTCTTGGCCCGCGGGGTGAACGGGATGTGCCCGCTCGGCGCCTGCTGGCCCTGCCCGATGATCTCCTCGACCTGCTGGCGGACACCCTCCAGCGAGATCCCCAGGGACTCGAGCGCCTTGGCCGCGACGCCCTCACCCTCGTGGATGAGGCCGAGCAGGATGTGCTCGGTGCCGATGTAGTTGTGGTTGAGCATCCGGGCTTCTTCTTGAGCCAGGACGACAACACGCCTCGCGCGGTCGGTAAACCTCTCGAACATCCCTCGTTAGCTCCTCACGTGCCAGTGGGCACCGTGTGGTCGCGAACACCTGATGGCGCCCGTCCCACCACTGTAGTCGGGTGATGACCTCCGGCCACCCGCCGTGGGGACCGGATCGGAGCCCCCTCGACTACTGCCTTCTATAACGGTGAGGTGGAAGGAGCACTTCCGACCAGCTGTCCGCTGAGAGCGAACGCCTGCCCCCGCTACCCGTACCTGCAGATTACGGACGTGACGCCCAGGGCGTTCAGCGGGGTGGGGGCCGCTCGGGAGGAGGGAAGGAAGCGGCCCCGGAGATCGACCGAACTGATTAGCTCGCGTGGAACTTCTTCACGATGTCGCTCGGGATACGGCCGCGGTCGGAAACCTTGAATCCGCGCTTCTTGGCCCATTCCCGGATGGCCTGGTTCTGCTCGCGATCAGCGGTCGCGGTGGAACCGGTGGAGCGGGTGCGGGTAGCAGCGGCGGCCACCTTCACCGCGGTGGCCCGACCGGCCTTACGGGCTGCCCCGACGTAAGGCGCAACCGCGTCCCGCAGTGTTGCCGCGTTCTTCGAAGACAGATCGATTTCGTAAGACACGCCGTCCAACGAGAACGTCACCGTCTCTTCTGCTTCCCCTCCGTCGATGTCATCGACGAGAAGCACCTGCACCTTCTGCGCCACGAATTCCTCCCGGATCACCAGAAAACCTGGGTACGGCTAAATACAATCATGGCACCGACCGAATTGCCAATACCCCGTATCCCCGAAACGCTCGGTAACCGGGCGATGTCCTTATACCGGCCGGACGAACGGGAAGAGAATCGTCTCCCGGATGCCCCTACCAGTGAACACCTGGAGCAAACGGTCCACCCCCATGCCCATTCCGCCGGAGGGCGGCATGCCGTATTCCAGCGCCCGGAGGAAGTCTTCGTCGAGCTGCATGGCCTCGTCGTCGCCCTTGGACGCGAGCACCGACTGGGCGACCAGTCGCTCACGCTGAATGACCGGATCGACCAACTCGGAGTAGGCGGTACCCCGCTCGACGCCCTCGATGTAGAGGTCCCACTTCTCCGCGACGCCGGGAAGCGAACGGTGCGGACGGGTGAGCGGGCTGGTGTCGAGCGGGTAGTCGCGCACGAAGATCGGGCCCACCAACCGCTCTTCACAGAGCGCTTCGAAGAGCTCCTCGACCAGCTTGCCGTGTACCCAAATAGGATTCACGGCCACACCGTGCTTCTCCGCGTACGCCCGCAACGTCTCGATCGGCGTCTCCGGCGTGACCTCTTCACCGACCGCCTCGGAGACCAGAGCGAACAGCGACGCGGTCTCCCATTCGCCGCTCAGGTCGAGCTCGGTCCCGTCGAAGCGCTCGACGACCGGGGAGCCGAACACCGCGGTCGCGGCCTCCTGGTACAGCTCCCTGGTCAGCCGGGCCATCGTGTCGTAGTCGCCGTAGGCTTCATACACCTCGAGCATGGTGAATTCCGGCGAGTGCGTGGAATCCGCCCCTTCGTTACGGAAGTTTCTATTGAGTTCGTAAACCTTCTCAATGCCACCGACCACGCAACGCTTCAAGAAGAGTTCGGGTGCGATCCGTAGGTACACATCGAGATCGAACGCGTTGAAATGCGTGATGAAGGGCCGCGCCGCGGCGCCGCCGTGCACGTTCTGCAACATCGGCGTCTCGACCTCGAGGAACTGCCGACGGTTCAGGGAATCCCGCAAAGCACGCACTGCTTCGGTACGCACTTCCACCATCCGGCGGGCCTCCGGCCGGACGATCAGATCGGCATACCGCTGCCGAATCCGCGTTTCTTCGCCCATCGGCCGATGGGCGACCGGAAGGGGCCGGAGCGCCTTTGCGGTGAGCACCCAGCGATCGGCCAGCACGCTCAACTCGCCTCGGCGGGAGGTGATCACTTCACCCTCGACGCCCACGTGGTCGCCGAGGTCGACCAGCGACTTCCAGCTCTCCAGCGATTCCTCGCCGACCTGGGCGAGGCTGAGCATCGCCTGCAGTTCGGTTCCGTCGCCCTCACGAAGGGTCGCGAAGCAGAGCTTGCCGGTGTTCCGCACGAAAATGACCCGGCCGGTGACGCTGACCCGCTCGCCGGTGTGCTCGTCCGGGCCGAGTTCGGGGTACCGATCGCGGATCGCGGCCAGCGTCGTCGTCCGCGGGAACCCGACCGGATAGGGCTCGAGGCCCTCGGCGAGCATCCGGGCCCGCTTCTCCAACCGCACCCGGACCTGCTCGGGCAGGTCGCCATCAACGTCTTCGGGTGCCTGCTGGTCGGCGGAGTTCTCGGTCACGGCTAGAGCCTATCGACCCCCGACCATCACTTTTGACCGGCGGCGCCCCGAAGTCGACGGCGCAGCGCCGCGCTCGCCACCGGACCGAGGTCGTCGGCGACCTCGAGCAGGACTCCGAGCTGGTCCAGGGCGTCCAGCGACCGGGCGCTGCCGTCCGGGTCGACGGCCTCGAACAGCTCCAGACCGACGAACGCGGCCGAGACCGCGGAGGCCAGCCCCTCGACGTCGACGACCGACTCGATCGGCGAGCCGGCGACGACCCGGCGCAGCACGCTCTCGATCTCGGCGACCCAGAGTGCGATCGCCTCGCTGGTCGCGGCGGCCAGGCGGTCGTCGCCCTGGGCGCCGGCCAGCATCTGCGCGAGCAGCCGGACGTTGCCCCGCTCGCGCTGGTCGACGTGCAGCTCGCGGCCGAGCGTCAGCAGTTCGCGCAGCGTCCGGACCGACGCGAAGCGGTCGCGGTAGCGGGCGACGTCCTCGGCGGTGGAGACCCGGCAGGCCTCGCTGAGCAGGTCGGCGACGCTGCCGAAGTGGTAGAAGACCAGGGCCTGGTTGACCCCGGCGGTGGCGGCGACGGTCCGGGCCGACGTCCCGGCGATGCCGTTGCGGCGAACCGTCTCGATCGCGCCGTCGATCAGCCGCCGCCTGGTGTCTTCCGCCATCCTCAGCGCGCCACGACCCGCTCGAACGCCAGACGGAGCCCGATCAGCGTGAGGTTGGGCTCGTGCTTGGTGATCTCCCGGGACTCGCCGATGACCAGCGGCGCCAGCCCCCCGGTGGCGACCACCGCGGTCACCCCGCCGAGCTCGTCGACCATCCGCCGGGCGATTCCGTCGACCTGCCCGGCGAACCCGAAGATGATCCCGGACTGCAGCGCCTCGACCGTGTTCTTCCCGATCACCGACCGCGGCCGTACCAGCTCGACCTTGCGCAGCTGCGCGGCCCTCGCCGCCAGCGCGTCGACCGAGATGTCGATGCCCGGCGCCAGCGCGCCGCCGAGGAACTCGCCGTCCTTGCCGACGACGTCGAAGTTCGTCGACGTGCCGAAGTCGACGACGACCGCTGGGCCGCCGTACAGGTGATGCGTGGCCAGCGTGTTCATGATCCGGTCGGACCCGACCTCCTTCGGGTTGTCCATGATGATCGACACCCCGGTGCGGACGCCCGGCTCGATGATCATCGTCGGGATGTCCCCGTAGTACTTGTCGAGCATCGTGCGCAGCTCGCGCAGCGTCGACGGCACGGTCGAGCAGGCCGAGACGCCGGTGATCTGCACGGCTTCGCTCTCCAGCAGCCCCCGGAACTGGAGCGCGAGCTCGTCCGCGGTCATCCGGCTGTCGGTGCGGATCCGCCAGGAATGCACGAGCTTCTCGTCCGCGAACGTCGCGAGCACGATGTTCGTGTTACCGACGTCGATGGTCAGCAGCACCGTTACGCCTTCCGAGGTCGCAGGTCGAGGGCGATGTCGAGGATCGGGGACGAATGCGTCAACGCCCCCACGGAGAGGTAGTCGACGCCGGTTTCGGCGAATTCGCGGGCCCGCTCGAGCGTCAGGCCACCGGTGGCCTCGAGCTCGGCCTTGCCGCCGACGGCGGCCACGACCTCGCGCAGGAGCGGCGGCTCCATGTTGTCCAGCAGCAGGAAGGTGGCGCCCGCCGTCACTGCCTCGACCGCCTCGGCCACCGTCGTGACTTCCACTTGCACGGGGACGTCCGGGAACGTGGCCCGGACCGCCTCGTAAGCAGCTGTGATCGAACCGGCCGCGAGCTTGTGGTTGTCCTTGATCATCGCGACGTCGTAGAGGCCCATCCGCTTGTTGGTGCCCCCGCCGGCCCGGACCGCGTACTTCTCCAACGGACGCAGGCCCGGCGTCGTCTTGCGGGTGTCGAGCACCTGGGCGCCGGTGCCGTCGATCGCGTCGGCCCAACGCCGGGTGTGGGTCGCGATTCCGGAGGCCCGCGAGATGAGGTTCAGCGCGGTGCGCTCGGCGGTGAGCAGGGCCCGGGTCGGCCCGGTGATCGTCGCCAGCACGTCCCCGCGCTCCACGCCGTCACCGTCGGCGACCAGCGCCTCGAAGTCGGGCGCTCCGGCGGCCTCGAACACGGCCTGGGCCACCGACAGCCCGGCCACCACACCGGACGCCCGCGCCACCAGGTCCACGACGTCGACCTGGTCGGCCGGGATCGTCGCCACGCTCGTCACGTCGACGCCGTCCGGGCCGCCGAGGTCCTCGGCCAGCGCCCGGGCCACCAGGTCGGCCACCCAGGCCGGGTCGATACTCATGACATCGCCTCGTACGTCTCGGTCAGGGCGCCGGTCGGCGCGATCGCGGCCAGCAGGTGTCCGCGCCAGGCGTCGGACGCGTCCGGGAAGTCCTCGCGCCAGTGGCAGCCCCGCGTCTCCTCGCGGGTCAGCGCGGCTGCGACCAGCGCGGTCGCGACCGTGTGGAGGTTCGTGACCTCCCAGTTCGCCGGGCGCGGGTCGACCGAGTGCTTCCCGCCGAGCTGCGCCAGCGTCTCCGCCGTCGAGGTCAGCGACTCCGCCGAGCGGAGGACTCCGGCCCCGCGGACCATCGCGTGCTGCAGGTCCTCCCGCACCGTCGACGAGACCACGTAGTGGTCGAGGCCGCTGCCCTCGATGTCGACCGGTTCCGCCTGCGGCGGCAGGTCCCGCGCGAGGTCCCGGCCGATCCGTCCGGCGAACACCAACCCTTCCAACAACGAGTTGGACGCGAGGCGGTTGGCGCCGTGCACGCCGGTGCACGCGACCTCACCGCACGCGTACAGCCCGGGCACGCTGGTCCGTCCGTTCAGATCGGTTCGGACGCCACCCGAGGCGTAGTGCGCGGCCGGCGCGACCGGGACGAGCTCGGTGACCGGGTCGATCCCGGCCTGCCGAGCCCGGGCCAGGATCGACGGGAACCGATGCTCGAGGAAGTCTCTGCCCAGGTGGCGGGCGTCCAGCCAGACGTGCTCCTGTTTCGACGCCAGCATCTCGCGGGTGATGTTCTTGGCGACGATGTCCCGCGGGGCGAGCTCGGCCAGCTCGTGCCGCCCCACCATGAACCGCTCGCCGGCGCTGTTGCGCAGGTAGGCGCCCTCGCCGCGCATCGCCTCGCTGACCAGCGGCTGCTGGCCGGCCGGAGCGTTCGCGCCGAGGTAGAGCGCGGTCGGGTGGAACTGGACGAACTCGAGGTCGGTGACGGTGGCGCCGGCCCGCAGCGCGAGCGCGACCCCGTCGCCGGTGGAGACGGCCGGGTTCGTCGTCGACGCGAAGACCTGGCCGAGTCCGCCGGTGGCGAGCACGACCGCCCGGGCCAGCACCGCACCGACGCCGTCCTCCGAGCCCTCGCCGAGGACGTGCAGGCTGACGCCGGCGGCCCGGCCGTCGGCGCCGGTGAGCAGGTCGAGCACGAGCGCGTGCTCGATCAGCCGGATGCCCGGGTCGCGGTGGATGGCCGCGTGCAGCGCGCGTTGCACCTCGGCCCCGGTGGCGTCGCCGCCGGCATGGACGATGCGGTTCGCGTGGTGGCCGCCCTCGCGGGTGAGCATCAGCGAGCCGTCGGGGTTGCGGTCGAACTCGGCGCCGATCGCGATCAGCTCGTGCAGCCGGCCCGGCCCCTCCTCGGTGAGGACGTCGACGGCTGCCGGGTCGCACAGCCCGACGCCGGCGACCAGCGTGTCCTTCGCGTGCTCGGCCGGGGTGTCGAGCGGATCGAGCACGGCGGCGATGCCGCCCTGCGCCCAGCGCGTCGACCCGTCGTCGATGTTGACCTTGGTGACGACGACGACCGAGAGCCCGGCCTCGCGCGCGTGCAGCGCGGCGCAGAGTCCGGCGACGCCGGACCCGATCACGCAGACGTCCGCGGTGACGGTCCAACCGGGCGACGCGGCGAGCAACCGCCGGGGCAGGGTCACAGGGTGACCGGGCCGTTGTCGATGAGCCGGGTCGTGCCGACTTTCGCGGCGAGCAGCAGGCGGGCCGGACCGCTCGCGGGCGCGGGCCCGAGGTCGGGCGCGGTCACGACGCCGTAGTCCAGCTCGAGCCCGTCGGCCTGCTCGAGCACGCTGCGCGCCGCCTCCTCCACCGCGGCCGCCCCGCCGGGAGCGGCGGCGCCGGCCCGCAGCGCGGCCGCGAGGGCCAGCGCGGTCGTGCGCTCGGAGTCGGAGAGGTAGCGGTTGCGGCTGGACAGCGCGAGGCCGTCGGGCTCGCGCACGGTCGGCACGCCGACGACCTCGATGTCCAGGTCGAGATCACGCACCATCTGCCGGACGAGTGCGACCTGCTGGTAGTCCTTCTCCCCGAAGAACACCACGTCGGGCCGGGTCAGGTTGATCAGCTTCAGGACGACCGTGAGCACGCCGTGGAAGAACCCCGGGCGGCTCGCGCCCTCGAGGATCTCGCCGAGCGGCCCCGGGTTGACGCGGGTGTTCGGCTGCCCGTCCGGATACATGACGGCGGGCGTCGGAGCGAACACGACGTCGACCTCTTCGCGGGCACAGATCTCCAGGTCGCCCTCGAGCGTCCGCGGGTAGCGGTCGAAGTCCTCGTTCGGGCCGAACTGGAGCGGGTTGACGAACACGGTCGCGATCACGGTCGCCGCCCGGGCCCGGGCCTGACGCAGCAGAGCGGCATGCCCGTCGTGCAGCGCGCCCATCGTCATGACGACCGCGACCGGCCTGTCGGCCCGGTCCCGGACCCTCGCCAGCGCCTCACGGTCGGTGACGACGGTCGGCGTGCGCAGCGCGGTCATTTCGGACTCCTTCACACTGAGTCGACTCCCAGTACGTCCAGCAGGCCCTCGGCCGAGGCGGCGTCCAGGCGGCCGGCGGCGATGGCCCGGTCGGCCGTGCGGCGGGCCATCGCCAGGTAGCCGGCGACCGCGCTGGGCTGGCGGCCCCGGAGCGCGTCGAGGTGGCCCGCGACGGTGCCGGCGTCCCCGCGGGAGACCGGGCCGGTCAGGGCCGCGTCGCCGGACCGGAGCGCGTTGTCGAGCGCGGCCCCGGCCAGCGGCGCCAGCGCGAGCCCCGGCCGCTCGACCCCGGCCGCCCGGAGCAGGTCGGCGGCGTCGTTGATGAGCGTCACCAGGTGGTTCGCGGCCACGACGAGGGCCGCGTGGTACAGCGGGCGCTGCTCGTCGGCGATCCAGAGCGGCTCGCCGCCCATCTCCAGGACCAGCGCCTCGCCCACCGGGCGCAGTTCGTCGGGCGTGGTGACGCCCCAGGCGACGCCGGCCAGGCGGCTCTCGTCCTCGTCTCGGCCGGTGAACGTCATGATCGGGTGCAGAGCCAGTGGCAGCGCGCCGGCTCGGGTGGCCGGGTCCAGAGCCTCGAGGCCGTGGGCGCCGGAGATGTGCAGCACCAGCTGACCCGGACGGAAGGCGCCGACCTCGGCGAGCCCGGTGACCAGCGGTTCCAGGGCGTCGTCGGGGACGGCCAGCAGCGCGAGGTCGGCGGCGGCGACGACGGAGTCCGGCGGGACGATCGGGGTGCCGGGGAGGCGGCGGGCGGCTCGGTCGAGCGAGTCGCTGCTCACCGCGGAGGCCGCGACGGTGCGGTGGCCCGCTCGGGCCAGCGCGGCGGCCAGCACCGACCCGGCCCGGCCGGCGCCGACGAGACCGACTGCGAGCCGTCCCGGCCGGTCAGCCGGGTTGCCGTGCGTGTGATCCATGATCCAGTCCTCGAATCGGGTACCGGTCGGCCCAAGTATGCGTGGGTCGCTCGCGCTCAGGTAGCTCATGTCAGCGGTGTCACAACCCCATTACAACGTTCGAATTACACCTCTTGCCGTAATTGTCGTATTCATCTATTAATGGGATGAAGGCGACTAAGAGGAGACTGCATGGCTCGCGCGCGGACGATGCCCCGCCACACGGCCGCACCGGCCGAGACCGAACACCACTCGCTGTTCGAGGATCGGTCGGTGCTGGACGCCCTCTGGAGCGCGGTGGTAGCGGCCCCCACGAGTGTGATGCCCCCGACGCCCCCGAGCGCGGAAGACGCCCCCGAGGACGAGGGCCCCGCCCAGCCAGAGGCCGCTGCAACCCCAGCCCACGCGCAGCCCGCCGACCCGGCGCCCGAGACCGCGGCGTCGCCCGCGCACTCCGCGCCCGCGCCCGCGGCCACCCCCACGCATTCGGCGCCGGCGCCGGCGGCGGGGGTTCCGGCGGCGGAGGCATTCGAGCCGGTCCTCGGTCGGCCGGTCTTCCCGGCCGGCATGCCGGGCGGAGCCCCGCCCAACCGCCCGACCCCGGCCCCGGCCACGGCCCCGGCCACGGCCCCGGCCCCGGCCACGGCCACGGCCCCGGCCCCGGCCCCGGCGGCACCCACGCCCACCGGCCCCGCCGCCTCGACGCCCCCGCCCGGCTCCGCCGAGCACAACGCGCACACCGAACACCCCGCACACACCGAACACCCGCCCCGCGTCACCGGGCCGTTCGACCTGAGCTACGCCGCCCCGCCCGTCACCAACCGCACGATCTGGGCGGGCCCGCGCCACGCCGCCCCGCACGACTGGAACTCGCTCTCCGCGCTGCTCACGATCGAGACCCCGGCCGCCGTCACCGACGCCGGCCTGCTCGTCCTGCGCCTGGTCGTGGGGCTCACCATGGCCGCCCACGGCGCCCAGAAAGCCTTCGGCGCGTTCGGCGGCGACGGCTTCACCGCGACCGCGGACGGCTTCTCCGCGCTGGGCTACCAGCCCGGCGCCCTGTTCGCGCTGGCCGCGATCGTCGGCGAGCTCTTCGGCGGCCTGTTCCTCGCCGCCGGGCTGCTCACCCCGCTGGCGGCGGGCGGCATCATCGGGGTCACGATCAACGCGATGGTCGCGGTGAACCTCGGCAACGGCTTCTTCGCGACGCACGACGGCATCGAGCTACCGCTCATCCTCAGCGGAGCCGCGCTCGGCCTGCTGCTCGCCGGCCCGGGCCGCTACTCGGCCGACGCCCGGATCCCGTTCTTCAACGGCGCCGCCGTACAGACCGCCGCCGCCGGCATCGCCCTGGTGGCCCTGCTAGCCAGTCTGGGCGCTCACCTCGCCTGAGGGAGCGACCGCACCGTGGCGCCTTGATGGCTCTGTTCAGGCCCGAACAGAGCCGTCAAGGCGCCATCCTGTCCCGGGGGCCACACCGGAGGCGGGGGACATGGCGCGCTACGACGCATTCGTCTTGCAGTGGTACGGCGCAACCGGAAGTTGCGATCAGCGCTCGATGGACAACCAGGTGGTCGCGGCCGGTACTGGGCTCACCGTGCAGGTCCGGCAGACCGCGGCGGCCCAGATGCTCCGGCCGGACACCGTTCATGTCTTCGAGCGGTACGAACGACGCGTGCAGCAGGCGCTGCTCTGGATGCAGCGTAAGTCCCCGCACCTGCACATCGCCGCGCTCGGGCTGGAGAGGTCCGAGCAACCAGGCACGCTGCACAGCGAGATCTGGCCGCTGAAGCCGCCGAGCAAGATCCGCGGCCGGTTACGCGTCTTCTGCTCGCTCGACCCGGCCGGTCAGTACGCGGGGCCGGAAGTCACCTCGCTCAGCCACGCCACCGTGCGGACCGCGGAAGTCACGCAGAAGCCGACCTTCCGCGGCGCGGTGGACATCGCCGGCGTCGGCCCGGAGATCGAGGTGTCGCCGAGGCGCTCGTACCAGGCCACGTTCACGGCCACGGTCGCGCTCGATCCCCGCGTCCGGGCGGAGGCCCTGGTCGCCGGGACGCCGGAATTCAACCGCTACCTCGACGTCTACCTGGCCGAGATCGCAGCCGACCAGAACCTCGACCCGGCAACGCTCCGAGCGGCCTTCCGGGCCGCGAACCCCGACATCGAGCAGGGCTTGAACGATCCGCCGATCCTGGTGACCGTCGAGCCCGACGTCTTCGACGTCGATACGCCGAACGAGCCCCGGACGATCAAGTACTCGGTGCACGCCCGTCACACGTTCACCCGCACCGCGTTCGTCCTCCAGCTCACCGACCTCGACACCGGAGTCCGCAGCACGTCGGACTTCATCCTCGTCCGCGGCGGGCGCGGAGGCGGTTTCGGGAGCGGCGGCGGCCGAGGGGGCGGTGGCGCCAACGCGCAAGGCTGATCCCACTCGCCGGGGGCTAACTCTCCTCGTCCGGCGACGCGAGCGGCAGCGACACCGTCGCCACCAAGCCGTGCGGGGACTCCTCCCCGAGCGTGATCGTGCCGTCGTGGCGGCGGACTATCTCGCGGGCGATGGCCAGGCCCAGGCCCGATCCGCCGCTGTCGCGGTCCCGGGCGTCGTCGCGGCGGGTGAAGCGCGCGAACACCCGCTCGCGGTCGGCGGCCGGAATGCCGGGACCGTCGTCGACGACCTCCAGCGTCGCCCGGCCGCCGTCCGAGCCGAGCCGCACCTCGACCCCGCTGTCGGCATACCGCACCGCGTTCTCCACCAGGTTCGTGACGACCCTGGTCAGCCCGTCCTCGTCCCCCTCGACGACGGCCGAGGCCGCACCCGGCCGGTCGACCCGCACCACCGGAACGCGGGCCCCGGCCGACCGGGCGACGGCCGCGTCCGCGACGACGGCCAGTTCGACGGGCTCCGGCGGCCGGTGCCGGACCGGGCCGTCGTCCATCCGGGCGAGCAGCAGCAGGTCGTCGACGAGCCTGGTCAACCGGGAAACGTCGGCCAGCAACTCGGCCGGTTCGGCCGGGGTCGACGTCACCTCGGCCACCTCGATCTGCGTCCGCAGGCTGGCCAGCGGGCTGCGCAGCTCGTGGGCGGCGTCGGCGACGAACGCCCTCTGCCGGGCCCGGGCCGCGTCCAGCCGGGCCAGCATCGAATTCAGCGTCACGGTCAGCCGGAAGATCTCGTCGTGCGCCCGAGGCAACGGAAGGCGCTCGGCACCTCCCCCATCCCTCACGCTCCCCCGGCCGACGGCGATCGCCTCGGCGCCCGTCCGCAGCTCCTCGACCGCGTGCAGGGCCGCCCCGACCATCCGCCAGGCCATGATCACCAGCAGGACCAGCAGGATCGCGTACCCGGTCAGCAGCACGACCCGCACCACCCGGACCGACTCGTGCACCTCGCTGGCCGGCACCGCGACCAGCACCGTCTTCGGATCCGACGCGGTGCCCGCCGACACCGCCACCACCCGGACGACGCCCTCGACGCCGAACCGGTACCCCGGCTCGTAGCGTTCCTCGTCGCGCAGGACCAGCGCCACCTCGCTGGCCGGCAGCATCGGCACCAGCCGGTCGGCCCCGGCCGACGCGGCCAGCACCCGCCCGTTCCGGTCGATCACCTGCACGACCGTGGTGCCGCCGGCCGGGATCGGGTCGGGCAGCCGGTCGGCGTCCACCAGCGCGGCGACGTCCTGACCGGTCTGCCGCGCGGCCCCGTCCAGCGCCCGCTCGAGCGACGCCCGCAGCACCACCACGAGCACGACCAGCGAGAGCGCCAGCGCGACGACCAGCGCGGCCGCGGCCAGCGCCACCAGCCGCGTCCGCAACCGTGCCCGGTGCCACGATCGCACCGGCCAGGACACCAGCCTCATCCGCCGTCGGGCTCCAGCCGGTACCCGGCGCCCCGCACGGTCGTGACCGCCCGACGCCCGAACGGCTGGTCGATCTTGCGCCGCAGGTACCCGACGTACACCTCGACGACGTTGGCCTCACCGGTGTCGTAGAGGTCCCAGACGTGCTCCAGCAACTCGACCTTGCTGACGACCTCACCGGCGTGCCGCATCAGGTACTCCAGCAGCGCGAACTCCCGAGCCGTCAACGTGACTTCGACCTCACCCCGGGTGACCCGCTTGGACGCCGGGTCGAGCACCAGGTCGCCCGCGGTCAGCACCGTCGGCCGCTCCGGCGCGCCCCGACGCAGCAGCGCCCGCAGCTTCGCCACCAGCACGACGTACGAGAACGGCTTGGTCAGGTAGTCGTCGGCGCCGGCGTCCAGACCGTCGGCCTGGTCGTACTCACCGTCCTTGGCCGAGAGCATCAGCACCGGGACCCAGTTCTTGTCGGCGCGCAGCGCCTGCACCACCCGGTAGCCGGAGAGCTTGGGCAGCATCACGTCGAGGATGACCGCGTCGTACTCGTTCTGGCGCGTCCGCTCGAGGCCGTCGACCCCGTCGTGGGCCACGTCGACGACGAACCCCTCGGTCTGCAGGCCGCGCTTGAGCGCCCCCGCCAGCCGCACTTCGTCCTCGACAACCAGTACCCGCACGTGCGTCCCTTCGTTGTGCAGCCGGGCCAGCCTCCGGCATGGGCACTGTGAGAAGGCTGAGCGAACCACCATCTCAGCCCGATCTCAGCATGCACCGAGCAGCATCGGCATGTACTGAAGCTCACCGGGAGGTGTTCGCCATGGATCCAGCGCAGTCTCCGCACGACGCCGAAGTGCTCTCGTCAGCGTCCGCACCCCGGCCGCTGCTGGTCCGTCGCCCGTCGTTGCGCTGGGCCGTGCCGGCCGCCGTCCTCGTCCTCGCGCTCATCGTCGGCGGCGTCAGCCGCATGCTCACCGCCGATGCCTCCCCCTCGCTGCCGCCACGGACGGCGTCCGCGCTGCTCGTCGATCTGCAGTCGGCGCTCCCCCAGGGCTTCTCCGGCACCGTGGTGCAGAAGTCCGATCTCGGTCTGCCCAGCTTCCCGACGTCCGGCTCCCCGGCCCAGGGCAGTTCGGACTTCCTGTCGATGCTGACCGGCACCCACACGCTGCGCGTCTGGTACGGAGGTGAAGACAAGCAGCGCGTCGCGCTGCTCGGTTCCCTCGGTGAGTCGGACGTCGTCCGGAACGGCACCGACCTCTGGACGTGGTCGAGCACGAAGAACACCGCGACCCACACGAAGCTGAACCCGGACGACTTCAAGGGCGGCACGCCGTCGGCGGCCCCGTCGACGCCCCAGGACGCCGCGAACTGGCTGCTGAAGGCCCTCGGCCCGACGACCGACGTCTCGACCGACGGAACCGCGCAGGTCGCCGGCCGGGCCGCGTACGAGCTGGTGCTGAAGCCGAAGGACCACGCGTCCCGGGTCGGACAGGTACGGGTCGCGGTCGACTCCGAGAAGAAGATGCCGCTCCGGGTGCAGGTGTTCGCCCGCGGCGCGTCCACCCCGGCGTTCGAGGTCGGCTTCACCCAGGTCTCGTTCGACGCCCCCGACGCGGCCCAGTTCACGTTCACCCCGCCGCCCGGCGCCACGGTGACCGAGGAGCAGCCGACCGACCCGCACGAGAAGCTGCCCAAGGACAAGATCACGACGGTCGGCTCGGGCTGGACCCGCGTCGGCATCGTGAACGACGTCTCGGCGCCCGGCGACAACGGGATGCTGAACGCGCTCCCGAAGGTCAGCGGCTCCTGGGGTAGCGGGCGGCTGTTCGAGTCCGACCTGGTCTGTGCGGTACTGACCGACGACGGCCGGCTCGTGTTCGGAGCCGTCGATCCGGCCAAGCTCTACGAGGCGGCGGCGCGATGACCGCGCCTGCGGTCGAGCGTCGGCAAGAGCTCGACCGTGGTGAAGGCAGTGCACTCGCGGTCAGCACCGCGGGGTTGACCAAGCGGTTCCGCGGCGGCCAGGTCGCGGTCGACCGGCTGGACCTGGCCGTGCCGACCGGGTCGGTGTACGGGTTCCTCGGCCCGAACGGGTCGGGGAAGACGACGACGATCCGGATGCTGCTGGGCCTGGCCCGGCCGACCGCGGGCACCGCGCGTCTGCTCGGCGGCCGGATGCCGGACGACGCGGCGACCGTGCTGCCGCGGGTCGGGGCGCTGGTCGAGGGACCCGCGTTCTATCCGCACCTGTCGGGGCCGGAGAACCTCCGGCGGGTCGACTCGGTCGACCGGACCGCGGACCCGACGACGTCGGCCGAGCGGATCGCGAGCGCGCTGGACCGGGTCGGGCTCACCGCCGCGGGCCGGAAGAAGTACCGCGCGTACTCGCTGGGCATGCGCCAGCGGCTCGGGCTGGCCGCGTCCCTGCTGCGCCCCCGCGACCTGCTCGTGCTCGACGAGCCGACGAACGGCCTGGACCCGCAGGGCACCCGCGAGGTCCGCACGCTGATCGCCGAGCTGGCCGCGGCCGGCACGACCGTGATGCTGTCGACTCATCTGCTGGCCGAGGTCGAACAGATCTGCACGCACGTCGGCGTGATGAACGTCGGCCGGCTGGTCGCGCAGGCGCCGCTGGACGAGCTGCGCGCGGGAACCGCGCCGAAGGTCGAGGTCGAGAGCGACCGGCCGCTGGACGCGGTCGAGACGCTTCGCCGTCTCGGGTTGACCGAGATCGACGTGGACGGGAACCGGGTCCGCGCGCGGTTCCACGACCTCCCGCCCGACCGGGTGGTGGCCGCGCTGGTCTACGACGGCGTGCCGGTGCAGGGTTTCGGGGTGTTGTCGCCGACGCTGGAAGAGGTATTCGTCGGGCTCACCGGGGAGGGCTTCGATGTCAGCGCCTAAGGCCTACGCGGCCGTACCGGGGGCGTTCTTTCCCGTGCGGTTGTCCGAGCCCACCACAATGGTGCACGTGCCAGCGGCCTTGACCGCCGGTTTTCCGACCGGCCGACTCTTCCTCTCCGAGCTGCGGCTCGTGTTCGGGCGGCGGCGGAACCAGGCGGCGCTGGCGATGCTGGCCGCGGTGCCGGTCGTGATCGCGGTCGCGGTGCGGTTCGCGGGGTCTTCCGAGGGGCGCGGACCGGCGTTCCTGGCCCTGGTCAACGGCAACGGGCTGTTCGTCGCGCTGACCGCGCTGGCGGTGGCGCTGCCGCTGTTCCTGCCGCTGGCCGTGTCGGCGATCGCGGCCGACTCGATCGCCGGCGAGGCGAACCTCGGCACGCTCCGGTACCTGCTGACCGTCCCGGTCGGGCGCACCCGGCTGCTGCTGGTGAAGTTCGCCGCGGTGATCGCGTACACGATGGCCGGCATCGCGCTGATCGGCGCGGTCGGGGCGGCGGTCGGCTTCGGGCTGTTCGGCGGCGGCGGTTCGACCGCGCTGCTGTCCGGTACCCAGGTCGGGCCGGCCGAGGCGCTGGCCCGGCTCGGGCTCGTGTGCCTGTACCTGTCGGCCTGCCTGGTGGCGCTGGCCGCGGTCGGCCTGTTCGCGTCGACGCTCACCGAGCAGCCGATCGGCGCGACGATCGGCGTCGTCGCGGTGACCGTGACTTTCCAGATCCTGGAGGCCGTGCCGCAGCTCGCGTTCCTGCACCCGTTCCTGCTGACGCACTACTGGACGGACTTCGGGGAACTGCTGCGTGATCCGATCGGGTTCGGCGCGCTGGTGCCCGGGCTGATCAGCGCGCTGGTGTACACGACGGTGTTCGCGTCGGCGGCGTGGGCGCGGTTCGGGTCGAAGGACGTCACGTCGTAGCGACGTGGCGGCAGGCTACGGCGGAGGCCCTGTACGGCGCTGGGGGCTTCTACCGGAAGCATCGGCCGGGGGATCATTTCCGCACGTCGGTGCACGCGGCGCCGGACCTGTTCGCGGATGCGGTCGGGGAGTTGTTCTCGCGGGTCGATCGGGCGCTGGGGCATCCGGATCCGGTGGATCTCGTGGACGTGGGCGCCGGGGGCGGTGAGCTGGTCTCGTCGTTGTCGTCGTCGTTGGGGCGACGGGTGCGGGTGACCGCGGTGGAGCGGGGGGCCCGGCCGGCTTCGGTGCCTGCGGCCGTGTCGTGGGTCGGTGAGGTGCCGCCGCTGACCGGGTTGCTGATGGCCAACGAGTGGCTCGACAACGTGCCGGTCGACGTGGTGGAGCGGGATTCGGCCGGGGTGGATCGGGTCGTGCTGGTCTCGCCGTCGGGGGTGGAATCGCTGGGGGACCCGGTCTCGGGTTCCGATGCGGCGTGGCTCGCGCGGTGGTGGCCGCTGCGCGCGGTCGGCGACCGCGCCGAGGTCGGTTCCGCGCGGGACGCGGCCTGGGCGGCCGCGGTCGGGCGCGTGCGGCGCGGTCTCGCCGTCGCGGTCGACTACGGCCACACTGCGGACGCCCGCCCGCCGGGCGGGACGCTGACCGGTTATCGGGACGGACGGCAAGTGGCGCCGGTGCCCGACGGGTCGTGTGACATCACCGCGCACGTGGCGATGGATTCACTGGCTGATGGCGGTGTGCTGAGGCGGCAGCGATCGGTGCTGCGGGCTCTGGGGGTATCGGGCGAGCTGCCGGCGAGGGAGTTGGCGTCTCGAGACCCGGCGGGGTACCTGAGGGCGCTGTCCCGGGCGTCGCGGGCGGCCGAGCTGACTGCCGTGCCCGGGCTGGGCAGTTTCTTCTGGCTGGTTCAGGCGGTGGGGCTAGGGGATGACGGCGTGGCCGGAGACTTGTAGGACGGCTTCGGGGTCCCAGAGGCGGCGAACTTCGGCGACGGTGAGGGCCGGGGCGGCGCCGCCGAGGAGGGACCGCCAGATGTTGCCGATCGCTCGGGACGCGCCCTTGTAGTCGTCGATCGAGGTCACCTGGATCTCGATGCGGGTGAGGTGCTCGGGGGTGCCGCCGGCTGCGGCCAGGGCGACCAGCAGGTTCTGGACCGCGCGGTCGAACTGGGCGACGAGGCCGCCGTCGACGATCCGGGCGTCGCGGTCGGCGCCGGTCTGGGCGGCGAGGAAGACGAGTTGGCCGGTGGCGATCGTGGCGTGTGAGTAGCCGCGGGGTTTGGGCAGTTCGAAGGGGTTCACTCGGCGGACGGGGTCGCTCTCGGCGGCTCGCCGGCCGGCGCGCGTGCGCCCGTCCACCGCCGCCATCCGAGGCCGCGCCTCAGCCTCCGCCGCTGCCGCTCGGGGGCGGGCCTCGACCACGGCGCGGGGCCGGGCGTCGGCCTCCGCGGCCGACCGCAGCCGGCCCTCAGCCTCCGCGGCAGGCCGTAGCCGAGCCTCGGCCTCCGCAGCCGGCCGTAGCCGGCCCTCGGCCGCCCCGCGGGACCGGCCGTCGGCCGGCGCGCCGGCCCGCGGACGGGTGTCTTCGGCGGGCACCCCGGAGCGCGAGCGCAAGTCCTCCGCCGGCACCCCAGAGCGCGGACGTAAGTCCTCGGCCGGTACCCCGGAGCGCGGACGCAAGTCCTCCGCCGGTACCCCAGAGCGCGAACGCATGTCCTCGGCCGGTACCCCGGAGCGCGAACGCATGTCTTCGGCCGGCGCGCCGGAGCGCGGGCGGATGTCTGCCGGAGCGCCGGGGCGGCCGAGGGGATCGCCGGCGGTTTCTCCCGGAGCGCGGCGGAGCGCCTCGGGCGCCCGCCGAGCCGGGTCGCCGACCACCGCACGCCCGGACACGGCCGCCGCACCACGAGGCCGGTCCCCCGTGTCCACGAGACCGCGCAACCGGTCACCCGTGTCGGCGACAGCGGGACGACGGAGACGGTCTCCGGTGTCCGCGACCCCACGCAAGCGATCACCCGTGTCGACGCGCGGGTCCACCTCGACGTCGGCCCGGCGGGACAGCACCCGCCCGCGGTACTCATCCGGCTCTCCGCGCCGCTGCTGCGGCACCCGACGGTCGTCGTCGCGGGACTGCTCCCGAGCCGCCCGAGCCGCCACCCGCGCCGGATCCTCCCGACGCAGCAACGAACGGCCCGGCGACATCTCGTCCACCGTCCCGAACTCGCGAAGATCCCCGCCCGCCGACGGCTCCTCGAGTGGATCGGTCAACGGATCGAACTGCCGAGCCTCCCGACGGGAACGCCGACGAGGCTGGTCAGCAAGATCCGCCTCGCGAGCGTGATGCCGTCCCCCGAACTCGTCGGTCACTCCGTAGCTCACGCCACAACCGTCCCAGCGTCGTCGGTTCCTCTCACCCGTTCGCGGCGGCACCGGGCAAACGAGTTGGCAGCCACTTTACGATGCCTCACCGACCCCGGGTGACCAAATCGGACGACGCTGAGTCAACTCATCGCACCGTCACCTGCAACGACTCCAACCCTCGAATGATGAACCCGGGCTTCCACCGCGGGGTCTCGGCCAACGCCAGCCCCGGAACCCGCCGGATCATCGTCTCGAACGACGCCCCCAACTCCACCCGCGCCAACGGCGCCCCGAGGCAGAAGTGGATCCCGGCCCCGAACGAGATGTGCGGGTTCGGGAACCGTCCCAGGTCGAGGCGGGCCGCGTCCGGGAAGACCGCGGAGTCCCGGTTCGCCGACCCGAACAGCAGCCCGATCTCGGTGCCCCGGGGAATCCGCACCCCGTGCACCTCAATGTCCTCCAGCACCCACCGCTCGAACATCTGCAGCGGCGTGTCCCACCGCATCAGCTCCTCGATCGCGGTGCCGACCCCCACCTCACCGGCCCGCAGCCGCGCCAGCTCCGACGGGTTCCGGAACAGCGACCACCACCCGTTCCCGGTCACGTTCACCGTCGCCTCGTGCCCCGCGTTCAGCAGCAGCACGCACGTCCCGACCAGCTCGCCGTCGGTGAGCTGGTCCCCCGCGTCGACGACCGACGCCAGCGCGCTGATCAGGTCGTCGCCCGGCGACGAACGCCGCTCGGACGCCAGCGATACCAGATAGTCCGTGAACTCGATGCTGGCCCGGACCGCGGTCGCCTGCGCCGACGCCGACGGGTTCAGCTCGTACATCCCGCAGATGTCCGCCGACCACGGCCGCAGCAGGTGCCGGTCCGACTCCGGGATCCCCAGCATCTCGGCGATCACCGCGACCGGCAGCGGCTCGGCCACCGTCGAGATCAGGTCGACCGGCGAGCCGTCCGACCCGGCGTCCAGCAACTCGGAGACCAGGTCCGACGCGAACTCCTGCACCCGGGGAGTCAGTCGCTGGACGGTCCGCGGAGTGAACGCCTTCGAGACCAGCCGACGCAGCCGGGTGTGGTCCGGCGGCTCGACGTCGAGCATGCCGTTACGGATCAGCGTCCAGAACGGCTCCAGGTGCGGCGCGTCCGGCTCGTGACCCATCTCCTCGTGCGTGGCCAGGTGCAGGTACGACCGGCCCAGGCGACGGTCGCGCAGCAGCGCGTCAACGTCGGCGTGACGGGAGAACAAGTACTGCCCGGTACCGGGAAACTGCCAGACCGGCGAGTTCTCCCGCAGCTCGGCATAGGCGTCGTACGGCCAAGCCACGAACGAAGGCGACCACGGGTCGAAGGCCACAACTGAACCGGTCATCCCACCACGCTAACTCCCGTTCTGGAACGATGAGCACGTGGAGCTCACCGTCGGCCTCGGCAGCGGCGCCCGCGAGCTCGCGACCGCCGACATGGTGCTCAACATCGGCCCCCAGCACCCGTCCACGCACGGGGTTCTCCGGCTGCGCCTAGTCGTCGACGGCGAACGGGTCGTCGAGGCCGAGCCGATCATCGGGTACATGCACCGCGGGGCCGAGAAGCTGTTCGAGGTCCGCGACTACCGCCAGATCCTGATGCTGGCCAACCGGCACGACTGGCTTTCCGGGTTCTCCAACGAGCTGGGCGTCGCGCTGGCCGTCGAGCGCATGATGGGCATCGAGGTCCCCGAGCGGGCCACCTGGCTCCGGACCCTGCTCGCCGAGCTCAACCGCGTCCTCAATCATTTGATGTTCCTGGGGTCGTATCCCCTGGAGATCGGCGCGATCACGCCGATGTTCTACGCGTTCCGGGAGCGTGAAACGCTCCAAGCGGTGATGGAGGAAGCCTCCGGCGGCCGGATGCACTACATGTTCAACCGCATCGGTGGGGTCAAGGAGGAGGTCCCGGCCGGCTGGACCGCGCGCGCCCGACAGGCGGTCGCGGACGTCCGGCGGCGGATGTCCGACCTGGAGAGCATCATCCGGACCAACGACATCTTCCTGGCCCGCACGGTCGGCATCGGGGTCCTCGGGCCGGAGAAGGCCGCCGCCTACGGCGTCAGCGGTCCGGTGGCCCGCGCCTCCGGCCTCGACATCGACCTCCGCCGCGACGAGCCCTACCTCGCCTACGGCGAGCTCACCGACGTGTTGGACGTCGTCACGCGCACCGCGGGTGACTGCCACGCCCGGTTCGAGGTGCTCCTCGACCAGGTCCACGTCTCCCTCAATTTGGCCGACGCCTGCCTGGACCGGCTCTCGACGGTGAGCGGGCCGGTGAACGTGCGGCTCCCGAAGGTCGTGCGGGCGCCGGAGGGCCACACCTACGCGTGGACCGAGAACCCGCTCGGCATCAACGGCTACTACCTGGTGTCCCGGGGCGAGAAGACGCCGTGGCGGCTGAAGCTGCGCACCGCGTCGTACGCGAACGTGCAGGCGCTGGCCACGCTGCTGCCGGGCACGTTGCTGCCCGACCTGGTGGCGATCCTCGGCTCGATGTTCTTCGTCGTCGGCGACGTCGACAAGTAGGGCGGCCTACCAGCTGCGGTAGGTGCCGGTGTCGTCCTTGGCGTGCCGGGCGCGCCGTCCGCCGGCGTTCTCCGACGGGGGCGTGCCCCCGGCCTGGGGCAGGTGGTCCAGGCTGGGCAGCTCGAACTCGGCCGACCGCTCGTCGACCGGCCCGCGTTCCGAGGTGGCCTGCCAGGTCGGGGCCGGCTGGACGTCCGGCAGCTCGTCCCAGCGCTGCTGCGCAGCGCCGGAACCGAACCCGTTGCCCGACCCGAAGCCGTTGCCTGCGCCGAAGCCGTTGCCGGAGCCGAACTCCGGCTCGGAGAGCGACTGCCCGCCGACGGTGTAGGGGACGTCGAAGACGTCGCCGGTGATCGCGCCGGTGATCACCTGGGGGTCGTCGCGGTCGTAGCGCTGCGAGCCGGTGTCCCAGGCGCTGCCGTTGCCGCGCTCGCGCCAGGAGGACCACTCGCTGGCCGAGCTCTGGTCGTCGCTGCGGTCGGTGGGGTCGCGGTGCGGTTCGTTGCCGTTCGCGTTCCCGGACCGGGACTGGGCCTGGGACGCCGAGCGGGCCCAGAACTCCTGGTAGTCGACCGTGCCGGATTCGCCGGAGGGCTGCTCGTGGAACTGCCCGGAGTCCTCGTCGGCGCTGCGGGAGCCGTAGACCCCGGTGTCGAGGCGGCGGGCGGTGTAGACCGGTGGGGCGTCGTCGTAGTCGATCATCTCGTAGGAGCCGGAGTCTTCCTCGGCCCGGCGGCGGCCGCCACGGCGGCGGTTCACGTCGCCGTCGCTCGACTCGGAGTCGTAGGCGCCGGAGGTGTAGGTGCCCGCCTGGTAGGTCTGGTAGCGGCCGGCCTGCTCGGCGTCGTCGGCCTCGCGCCGCCGGCCGTACTCGGTGCCGGTAGGCGCGTCGTCCCGCCATCGCCCGCCGCCGTTGCGCCCGTCGGAACCGCGGCCGTCCGGGCCGCGGCCGTCAGGACCGCGGCCGTCAGGACCGCGGCCGTCAGGACCGCCGCCGTCAGGACCGCGGCCGTCCGGGCCCCGGCCGTCGGGACCGCGGCCGTCGGGGTCGAAGCGGCCGGCGGCCTCGGGGCGGCGGGGCCAGTTGCCCGCGGCCGGTGTCGGTACCGCCTCGGGCGCCTCCGCGCCCGCGCGCGCCGAGCCGTACGTGCCCGCCCCGTACGTGCCCGCCCCGTACCGGATCGGTTCCGGCCTCTGCGCGTCCCCGGGCCTCGGAACCTCACCGGGCCGGGGAACCTCACCGGGCCGCGGCGCCTCGCCGGGCGGCGCGTCCGGATCGGCCTGACCGAACCAGTCGTAGCCGGGCTCTCCCGACGCCGCCCCCTGCGCCTCGGCCCGGGCCGTGATCGCCCGCCGCTCACCCCGGGCCCCGGTACCGGCGTAGCGACCGTCGTAGTCCTCGTCGGCCGCCGGTAACGCACCGGTTAAGCGATTGAGCCGGGTCGCGTCGGCCCGGAGCACATTGTCTCGCCGGGTGGCCTCGAGCTCGCGATGAACCCGCTCGAGCTCGCGGTGGACCGAGACCTCCACGCCCCGGCGCAACGAGTCGATGTCGTTGCGCAGCCGGTCGACCTCGGTGCGCAGCTGCTCCTCGACGTCGTCCTTGACCATCGCGGCGTCGTCCCGCAGGACGACGCTCAGACCGATGATGACGACGGAGAAGACCGCGAGAACGGCGGCCGCGCGCAGCGGGCCGACGCCACTGCCGAGCACCAACAGCAATGCCGCGATCGGAGCAATGGCGACGCCGACCCAGAACAGCTTGCCGACGTGTCGGCGAATACCCGGAGTCGACGCGGTCGGAGTCTCCGCACGCTCCGGGGGCGGTAGGTGAGGCGGCGGCATGGATCCGAGGTTAGCGAGTCCCTCACGCGGTGTCCGGGTTCTGGGTGATCCAGACGGGTCAGATGATGACTGTTCACCCGACTTGCCCGTTCCGTTCTGCTCCACACCGGACGGTTCGCCCGATCCGCCTCCGCCGTTCGACGGATGTTCGTTCGGTTGCGCACTGTCCGGATCCACCACATCACGGTAACCGGGCAGGCTGAGCCCATCGACGATCCGATGCCCGTAGTGTCGCTAATCACCCGTATCGAGCGGCACGACTCGATCGGCCGCGGACTTCGCGAACGCGTCCTCGGCCGTCGTCAGCAACACCGCGCACCCGGATCCCCCGGGCACCTCGCGCACCAGCGCGGCCAGCGCGGCCGCCTCGTCCGGGCCCAGGCCGGACGTCGGGTCGTCGAGCACCAGCAGCTCGGAGCCGGCCAGCAGCGCCCGGGCGAGCACGACCGCCCCGTGCCGCTCGACCGGGACCGCGGCCAGGTCGGCGTCCAGGTAGGCGCCGAGCCCGAGCCGGGTCAGCCGGTCGACGGCCAGCTCCCGGAGCGCCGGACCCTGCTCGGGGAACCGGAGACCGCCGACCAGCGCGGCCCCGACGCCGGCCCGGCGCCCCGGCGGCACGGCCGGTACCCGCGGCACGCCGACGGCCCCGACCAGCACGTTCTCCAGCACGGTGAGACCCCCGTACAGGCCGACGCCCTGCAGCGTCCGGGTCAGCCCGAGGGTCGTCAGCCGGTGCGGCCGCGGACGTAACGCAACCCCGTGCCAGGCCAGCACCCCGGACTCCGGGCGGACGAACCCGCACACGGTGTTGAAGACCGTCGACTTGCCGGTACCGGGGCCTCCGGTGACCGCCACCACCTCGCCCGGTTCGACGGCCAGCGTCAGGCCGTCGAGCGCCACCGTGGTGCCCAGCCGGACGCGCACGTCCGACAGGCTCAGCACCGCGTGTTCGGTGGCCACCGTCTGATCCGAAGACCCCAGAGCCATCCGTGTCTCCTCGGGCTGCGCTACACGTCAGCTGCCGAGTATGTGGTAACCGTCACATCATCTGCAAGACATGCGGCAGCAACCAAGATCGCCCAAACCGGACGATCATCGCCGGCCGAACCGCTCCATTCCCCGGGTGACCGCGAGCCCGAGCAGGATCGTGCCACCGGAGATCACCGCCCCGACCCAGGCGTGGGCCCCGAGCAGGTCGAGGTGCAGCCGCACCAACCCCAGCAGCGCGGCCGCGAGGACGACGCCGAAGACGCCACCCCGCCGACCGTGGGCACTGACTCCACCCAGCAGCGCGACGCTGAACCCGATCATCGCCAGCTCGGCCATGCCGGTGTACCCGGCGGCACTGCTGCCGCGGTTCGCCGTGTCGAGCAGCCCGGCGCCGGCGGCGAGCGCGCCGGACCCGGCCAGCGCCAGCGCAGCCGCGATCGACGCAACAAAACCGACGCGCCTGGCCGGGTCGCCGGTCGGACGGGAGCGGCCGACGAACCCCCGGAACCGGGGGACCGCGAGCGCCAGCCCGCCGAGCACCGACAGCGCGGCCGCACCGGCCAGCCACCACCCGGCCGACGCGTGCACGTCCGGCGTCACGCTCCCGGCCGAACGCGACGCGCTCCCGGCCAGCGCGGGCACCAGCCCGGACAGCAGCCCGGCGACGCCGAGGCTCACCGCCCAGCTCGGGACGCCGAAGACCGTGCTGAACAGCGCGATCACCAGACCGGCCAGCGCGCCACCGGCCAGGGCCATCGCCAGCGCGGTGCCGAACGGGCGCCCCTCGCTGACCAGCCAGGCGTAGTCCGCACCGGCGCCGATCGCGATCGCTCCGATCGCGATGTTCGGCATCCCGGCCCGGAGCGAGAGGGCCGCCCCGCTGCCGAGCAGGATCGCGGTCGCCACCCAGAGCATCAGCGCCGAGTCGGCCCCGTTCGCGAACGCCTTGTCGTCCTGGGCCAGGATCAGCAGCACCTCGGTGACGCAGGCCGCGACGAGGACGATCTCCCACACGAGGTGCGGCCACAGCCGGTCCCGTGGCGGGCGGTCCGCGACCGGCGGCTCGAAGACGGGCACCCCGTACGGCGGGGTGTTGCCCCCGAGCATCTCGGTCGGAGTGTCCTGGTCGGCGACGCGGAAGTCGTAGTCCGGCGGTGGCTCCTCGTACGAGCCGGGCAGCGTCAGCGTTCCGCCGTCCCGGTCGTCGATCCCCGGGTCGTCCTCATGTCTGCGCACCGTCTACCTCCTCGGTCCCCGTGGACCCGAGAGTAGACGCACCTACCTACTCTGCGTGCTTCAGCAGATAGTCGATGAAAGCCGCCCGAAAGAGCGGCTCCTGGTCGCCGTAGTCGTGGCCGGTCAGCTCGCGCCAGAGCCCGATCACCTCTTCGATCGAGCTGCCCACGGTGCCGAGGCTCTCGTCGTTCGACTCGGTCTCGCGCGAGGCGGGCAGCCGCTCGATCAGGTTCCAGAAGAAGCCGATGTCGCCGTGCTTGCGGGCCCGGGAGAACGCGCGGTCGCGCAGCTCCTCGGTGGACAGCGCGTCGAGGGTGGCCAGGTCACTCATGGGATCAGTTTTCCTCATCGTCCGGCGGGTCCGGGATTCGGCACGACCGCTCCAGCCACAGCGCGGCGGCGACCAGCAGGGCCGCCGCGACCAGGCCGCCGGCGCATTCTGGCAGGTCGTCGGCCGCGGCGGCGAGGCGGTCACGCTCGGAGAGCAGGAAGACCAGCAGCCCGGCGTAGAACCCGACGAACAGGGCCCCACCGAGCGAGGACGCCTTGGCCAGCGCCGCGAACCGGGCCACCGCGAGCGGCTCGACCGGGCCGGCGTCTTCCTGCCGCTCGATCTTCGCCTTCGTCGCCCTGGCCACGATCACCTCGAACACCGCCAGCAGCGCGATCGTCAGCGCCGGGAACCAGGTGAACGTCGGCAGGTCACCGTAGAACCGGTTCGCCAGCGCCCAGGCCGCGACGCACGCGACCAGGGCCACCAGAGCCAGGCTGCCGGGGCGGGTCGGGGTCAACCGCGGGGTCGGCGTGGGCGGGCTGGGGGGCGGAGTCACTCCGGGTCACCTCTCCAGGCTCAGATCATCGCGGCGACGGACGCTCTTGCGTTCATCATCCGGTAGCGACTCGATCAGCTCACGCACCGAGCCACGCCCGGCCAGCACCGCGTCGGGTTCCACCGCGAACCACGGCACGAGGACGAACGCGCGCTCGTGGGTCCGCGGGTGGGGCAAGGTCAGCGTGGGGTCGTCGGAAACCACCGGGTTCCCGGCCGAATCGTGCACCTGCACGACGTCCACATCGAGCGTTCGAGGGCCCCAGCGCACGTCGCGCACCCGACCGGCAGCGGTCTCGGCCCGGCGCACGAAGGCGAGCCAGCCGGCCGCGTCGCGGTCGGGGTCGTCGGCCACGACGATCGCGTTCAGGTAGTCGTCCTGGGCCACCGGGCCCCAGGGGTCGGTCTCGTAGACCGGCGAGACGCGCGCGTCCGGCAGCGCGGACACCACCGAGGCCAGGTTGGCCAGCCGGTCACCGAGGTTCGAGCCGATCGACAGCACCGCGCGGGTCATCGCGACCGCCGGATCGTCACGGCCACGTCGGCAAACTCGAGCGGGATCGGCGCCTTCGGCTTGTGCACGGTGACCTCGGCCGCGCTGACCCGCGGGTCTTCCAGGCAGACGTCGGCGAGCCGCGCGACGAGCTTCTCCAGCAGGTTCACCGGCTCGCCGGCCACGACCGCGGCCAGCTTCTGGGCCAGCTCGCCGTAGTGCACGGTGTCGGCGACGTCGTCGGTGGCCGCAGCCTTCGCGGTGTCGAGTTCGAGCGTCACGTCGACGACGAACGGCTGCCCGTCGCGTCGCTCGTGGTCGTAGACGCCGTGGTAGCCGGTGACGTTCAGCCCGGTGAGCGTGATCCGGTCGTTCACCGCGCCGCCTCCCGGTACGCCTCCACGACCGCGATCGCGTCGACGCTCGCGCGCACTTCGTGCACGCGCACACCCCAGGCTCGGGCCTGCGCGGAGAGAACGGTGATCGCCAGCGTCGCGTCCTCCCGTTCGTCGACCGGCCGCGGTTTGCCTTCCGCGTCGGCCAGCAGACGGCCGAGGAACGACTTCCGGCTCGCGCCGACCAAGACCGGGAAGCCCAGGTCCTGCAGGACGCTCAGCTTGGCCAGCAACTGCCAGTTGTGGACGCCGGTCTTCGCGAAGCCGAGCCCCGGATCGAGGATCAGCGACTCCTCGCCGACCCCGGCCCGCATCGCGGCCTCGGCCCGGGCCGAGAGCTCGTCGCGGACCTCGGTGACCACGTCGTCGTAGTGGGCGAGCTGTTGCATGTCCCGGCTGTGCCCACGCCAGTGCATCAGAATCCACGGACAGCCGGCGTTCGCGACGACGGCGCCCATGCCGGCGTCGGCCAGGCCACCGGACACGTCGTTGACGACCGACGCCCCCGCGGCCAGGGCGGCCTCGGCCACCGCCGCCCGGGTCGTGTCGATGCTGACGCGGACGCCCGAGGCGGCCAGCTCGCGGACCACCGGGACGACCCGGGCGATCTCGACGTCGGCCTCGACGCGCTCGGCACCGGGCCGGGTCGACTCGCCCCCGACGTCGATCAGGTCGGCGCCCTGGGCGACGAGCTCCAGCGCGTGCGAGACGGCCGCGTCGATGCCCTCGTAGCGGCCGCCGTCGGAGAACGAGTCGGGCGTCACGTTGAGCACGCCCATCACGCGGCAACGGTCTGGTGCGTTCACCGACCTGATCCGAGGATCAGGCTCATCGCCTCGGCCCGCGCCGCCTGGGAGCGCTGGAACCAGCCCCGGACGGCCGAGGTCACCGTGCGCGCCCCGGGCTTCCGGATACCGCGCATCGACATGCAGAGGTGCTCGCACTCCACGACGACGATGACCCCGCGCGGCTCGAGCTGGGTCATCAGCGTGTCGGCGATCTGCGACGTCAGCCGCTCCTGCACCTGCGGACGCCGGGCGTACGCCTCGACGAGCCGGGCGAGCTTGGACAGGCCGGTGATGCGCCCGTCCTCGCCCGGGATGTAGCCGACGTGCGCGACGCCGTGGAACGGCACCAGGTGGTGCTCACAGGTCGAGTAGAGCTCGATGTCCTTCACCAGGACGAGCTCCTCGTGGTCTTCCTCGAAGACCGTGGTGAGCACCTCGGCCGGGTCCACGTGCAGCCCGGAGAAGATCTCGGCGTAGGCCCTGGCGACCCGGGCCGGCGTCTGCTTGAGCCCGTCGCGGTCGGGGTCTTCCCCGACCGCGATCAGGATCTCGCGCACCGCCCGCTGGATCCGGGGCAGGTCGACGGCTTCCGCCGCCGACTTGCCCGGTTCACCAGCGGGCGTCAGCGCGTCTGACGCAACCGCTTCCGTGCTCAATTCATCGGTCCCGTATGGCCGCCGGGGTTGCCGGGCCAGCCCGGCTGACCGGGAACCGGCGGCCCGCCGAGCGTGTCGCTCTGCGGGGGCACCGGGTCGTTCAGCGGGTCACCCGGAGCCGGCACCGACGAGTCGCTGCCGGGCGCGATCGTGACGCCGGAGTCGTCGTCCGGAGCCGCGTGCGAGCCGCCGTTGGTGCGGATGCCGTGGTTGCCGTTCGCCAGCCGCGCGGTCGCCTCGTCGGCGGCCTTCTTCTGCAGCTCGGCGATCTCGGCCGGCGTCATGATCGGCGGCTTGTCGCTGGGCGTGCGCTTGCCGAACCCGTTGAACGGCGACATCGGCGGACGCTTCTGCACCCGGGCACAGATCCGGGCCATGTCGTCCTTGCTCAGCGTCTCTTTCTCGAGTAGCTCGAGCACCATGTTGTCGAGCACGTCGCGGTACTCGGACAGGATCTCGTAGGCCTCGTCGTGGGCCAGCTCGATCAGAGCCCGCACCTCGCCGTCGATCTCGGCCGCGATCGAGTCCGAGTAGTCGCGCTGGTGGCCCATGTCGCGGCCCAGGAACGGCTCCGAGTCACTGGTGCCGTACTTGATCGCCCCGAGCTTGGCGCTCATGCCGTACTCGGTGACCATCGCCCTGGCCATGCCGGTGGCCTTCTCGATGTCGTTGCCCGCACCGGTGGTCGGCTCGTGGTAGACGAGCTCCTCCGCCGCGCGTCCGCCGAGCGCGTAGGCCAGCGTGTCGATCATCTCGGACCGGGTCTGGGTGTACTTGTCTTCCGTCGGAAGGATCAAGGTGTGCCCCAGCGACCGGCCGCGCGGGACGATCGTCAGCTTGTGCACCGGCGCCGAGTGCGGAAGCGCCCAGGCCACCAGCGCGTGCCCACCCTCGTGGTACGCGGTGACCTTGAGTTCCTTCGCGCTCATCGCCCTTGTCTTGCGCTCCGGACCCGCGATCACCCGGTCGATCGCCTCTTCCAGCGAGTCGTTGGTGATCGCCTTCTTGTCCTGACGCGCGGTGAGCAGTGCGGCCTCGTTGATCACGTTCGCGAGGTCGGCACCGGTGAAGCCCGGCGTCCGGCGCGCGATCGTGTCGAGGTCGACGTCCGGCGAGAACGGCTTGCCCTTGGCGTGCACCCGCAGGACGGCCTTGCGGCCCTCCAGGTCGGGGCGGTCGACCGCGATCTGCCGGTCGAACCGGCCGGGACGCAGCAGCGCCGGGTCGAGGATGTCGGGCCGGTTCGTCGCGGCGATCATGATGATGCCGCCCTTGACGTCGAAGCCGTCCATCTCGACGAGCATCTGGTTCAGGGTCTGCTCGCGCTCGTCGTGCCCACCGCCGAGGCCGGCACCACGGTGGCGGCCGACCGCGTCGATCTCGTCGACGAAGATGATCGCCGGTGCGTTCTGCTTGGCCTGCTCGAACAGGTCGCGGACGCGACTGGCGCCGACACCGACGAACATCTCGACGAAGTCGGAACCGGAGATCGAGTAGAACGGCACCCCGGCCTCACCGGCGACGGCCCTGGCGAGCAGCGTCTTACCGGTACCGGGCGGGCCGTAGAGCAGGACGCCCTTCGGGATCTTCGCGCCGATCGCCTGGAACTTGGCCGGGTTCTGCAGGAACTCCTTGATCTCGTGGAGTTCCTCGATGGCCTCGTCGGCGCCGGCGACGTCCGCGAACGTCGTCTTGGGGGTGTCTTTACTGACCAGCTTGGCCTTGGACTTGCCGAAGTTCATGACTCGGCTGCCGCCGCCCTGCATCTGGCTCATGAACAGGAACAGCAGAACGACGACGACCAGGATCGGGAGGACCGTGATCAGCAGCGTGACGAAGATCGATTCCTGGGTGACCTTCGTGTCGAACGCGAGTCCGGTGTCGGCCTGCGCTTTCGCCTGCAGCTGCTCGAATACGTTGTCCGCGGCCTGGGCCGGGAACGAGGCCTCGATCTTGTTCGAGCCTCGATAGTCGTTCTTCAGCTGGAGACGGAGCACCTGCTCCTTGTCTTCCAGCTGGGCCTTGCTGTAGTTCCCGTCGCGCACCTGAGCGAGGGCGACCGAGGTATCGACCTTCTTGTAGTCGCCATCACCGGTGAACAATGAGCCCAGCAACAGGGCGACCAGGATCATCAGAATGATCCAGACCAAGGGCCTGCGGATGAAGCGGGTACGTTCCATGCTGCGTCCGGGTTGCTCTGGAGTCCAGAGTCCCCGACCCTCCCGATTCTCAGGCTATTAGGCGCGTGTCGGTTGTTTCTTACCTAGTCTTGGAAGAGTACTCCGCACCTACCTACGGTGCAGGTCGCCGGTTGGCGATCCTCCGGGACAACGGGTGAAGCACGGTGACCGTTCCCTGACCGGTCAGGCAGCGCCGTAAACCTGAGGCTTCAGTACCCCGACAAAAGGCAATCCACGGTACTGCTCGGCGTAGTCGAGGCCATATCCGACGACGAATTCGTTCGGGATGTCGAAACCCACGTAGGGCACCTCGACCGGCACCTTGACCGCGTCCGGTTTGCGCAGCAGGGCGACGACCCGCACCGACGCCGGGTTGCGGCTGGCCAGGTTCTTCAGCAGCCAGGACAGCGTCAGGCCGGAGTCGATGATGTCCTCGACCACGAGAACGTGCCGTCCGGCGATGTCACGGTCGAGGTCCTTGAGGATCCGCACGACGCCGGAGGACGTCGTCGAGGAGCCGTAGGACGAGACCGCCATGAACTCGATCTCGGTCGGGTGCCGCAGCTCGCGCGCGAAGTCGGCCATGAACACGAACGCGCCCTTGAGAACCCCGACGAGCAGCAACGGGCTCGACGCGTCGGCCTGGAAGTCGGCTTCGACCTTCCGGGCCAGCTCGGAGATCTTTTCCTGGATGTCGGTGGCCGAGACGACCACCCGTTCGATGTCGGCCGCGTACGGGCCGTCCTGGATCTGGTCCGTCACCCCGCTCACATTACGGAAGTGAGTCGAACCGGCGCAGGGCGCCCTGCGCCCGGACGATCCGGATGCCGGTGGGCAGATGCACGGGGCCCTGGCCCTTCCAGCGGGTGACCAGCGCGTCCAGGGCGTCGACGTGGGACGACGCCAGGGTTCCGGCCGGCGCTCCGAGCTCGATCGCCCAGCGGCGCAGTACCCGTCCGCGTAGCGCTCGGTGAGCGTCCGCCAGAGGCTGAACGTGCAGCCCGTCGCCGTCGGAGGCCTTCTCGAGAAGCTCGACGGCGAGTTCGTCGAGCAGGTCGGCATCCGCACGGAGCAGGTCCGCGCTGCGGGCCAGGCCGGCCACCAGGCCGCCGCCGGCCGCCTCCTCGAGCGCGGGAAGCACGGCGCGGATCCGCGACCGGGCGTAGGCCGGGTCGACGTTGTGCGGGTCGTCCCAGGTCGGGAGCGACTCCGCGGCGCAGGCCGCGCGCAGGGTCGCGCGGGGCAGGCCCAGCAGCGGACGGCGGTAGATCCCCCGCTCGGGGGCCATCCCGGCCGCCGACCGGCTCCCGGAGCCGCGGGCCAGCCCCAGCAGGACGGTCTCGGCCTGGTCGTCGGCGGTGTGCCCGAGCAGCACGGCTTCCGCACCGTGTCTCTCGGCCGCGGAGGCCAGCGCCGCGTAGCGCGCGCCGCGGGCCGCGGCCTCCGGGCCACCCCCGGCCCCGACCACCACCCGCACCGGCTCCGACGGGTCGAGCCCCAGCTTCGCGCCCCAGGCGGCGACGTCGGCCGCGCGCGCGTCCGACCCTCCCTGCAACCCATGATCGACGCTGATCAGCCCGGCTTTTCGACCGGCGCGCGGAGCCTCGAACGCGGCCGCGGCGGCCAGCGCGGACGAATCCGGGCCACCCGAGCACGCGACCAGCACCAGCGCGCCCGGCGGCAACGACCGCAGCACCGCGCGCACCGCCACCCGGACCGCGGCTACGGCCGGTGGCGGCCCGACCATCCGAAACTCAGGCCGCCGCGCCGACGACCCGGGCCACCCAGGCGTCGGGGTCCTGGATCTCGGCGGCCAGCGGCAGCGTCTCGGGCGAGGTCCAGATCTGGTTGAAGCCGGTCATGCCGACCTTCTCGACGACCGCGGCGACGAACCGGCGCCCCTCCGCGTACTGGCGCATCTTCACCTCGATGCCGAGCAGCCGCCGGAGCAGCCGGTCGAGCGGGTTCCGCGCGCCGCGCCGGGCGTTGAACCGGGCCCGGATGCTCTCGACCGTCGGCACCACGTCCGGCCCGACGCCGTCCATCACGAACTCGGCGTGGCCCTCGACCAGCGTCATCAGCGCGGTGAGGCGCTCGACGACGGCCCGCTGCGCGGGCGTCTGCACGAGGTCGAGCACCGACGCCTTGGAATCCGGGTTACGGACCGCCTCGGCCAGCGCCGAGATGCCGTTGCGGACGCGGTCGGCGAGCGCGTCCGGGTCGAGGTCGGTGGCGTCGACGAACGCGTTGACCTCGGACAGGAAGTGGTCACGCAGCCAGGGCACAGCGGTGAACTGGGTGCGGTGGGTGACCTCGTGCAGGGCCACCCAGAGCCGGAAGTCGGTCGGGTCGACGCCGAGCTTGCGCTCGACCTCCAGCACGTTCGGAGCGACGAGCAGCAGCCGGCCGGGCGTGCCGGAGAAGACCTCGTACTGGCCGAGCACCTTGCTCGAGAAGAAGCCCAGGATCGTCCCGACCTGGATGCCGGTCGCCTTCGAGCCGACCGCCTTGGCGACGGTGCCGACCGCCCCGCCCAGCGGCGAGGGCTTGGGCGGCGACGCGGCCTGGATCTTCTCGATGACCGGATCCATGACGAGCTGCAGGCCCTCGACGTTCGACCGCACCCAATCGGGCCGGTCGACGACCTGGACCGGCGGATGGTCGATCCGGGCGCTCAGGCCGGTGTAGGCGGCCACGTGCTGCTCGGCGACGTCGGTCAGCCGGCGCAACTCGTTGACGACGTCGGCCGCATCGGTGATGCTCACCCGCGGGCCGCCCGCGGTCAGCGTCGCGGCGGTGGAGACCGCCAGATCCCAGTCCACCATCTGCGTCATCTCTTCACGGTACGGGTGAATCGCACCCACTGCCCACCTATCGACAGCCGCACTTGGCCAGGGTGGCCGCGATCTGGTCGAGAGCCGCCTCGGCGCCCTCGGTGCCCCCGGCCGGGACGCCGTTGGCCACCGCGGCGAACGTCAGGATCCGGCCGTCGGTCGTGACCGTCATCCCGGCCAGCGAGCTGACTCCGGACAGCGTCCCGGTCTTGGCCCGGACGAGCCCGACGCCGGCGATCGCCGACGTGCCCTCGAAGCGGTCGGCCAGCGTGCCGCTGTAGCTGGCCACCGGCAGTCCGGCCAGCAGCGTCCGGAGCTGCGGGTGCTTGGTGCCGACGGCGGCCGCGAGCAGCCCGGTGAGCAGGTTCGGCGTCACCCGGTTGAGCCGGGACAGCCCGCTACCGTCGACCATGCCGTAGCCGCTGGTGTCGATGCCGGCCTCGTCCAGCACGGTCTTGAGCTCGGCGCTGCCGTTGGCGAACGTCCCCGGGACGCCCTTCTTGACCGCGATCAGCCGGAGCATCGACTCGGCGATCACGTTGTCGGACTCCTGCAGCATCGCGTCGACGATGTGCGAGAGCGGCGGCGACTTGAGCTCGGCGAGCTGCTGGGCCTGGCCGGGGGCTTTGCCGCGCACGACGTCGGCGTCCCCGGCGCCCAGGAGTTCCGCGAACCGCTGCCCGGCGAACAGGTCGGGGGTGCTCGTGCGTGGGGTCACGTGCTTGGGGATCGCGTCGGTCCGGCCGCCGTTCACCGTGAGTGCGTTCACCGGGGCCGCGTACCCGCCCGAGACGATGTCGGAGTCCCAGCCCAGCCCGGTCTCGTCGCCTTGGAACAGGCTGCTGTCGACGACGATCTTCGTGACCTTCTCGCCCTTGAGCGCCGTCCGGACGGCGCCGGCCAGCGTGTCGAGCCGGGCCGCACCGGGGTAGCTGTTCCGCTCGTCGAACGCGAGGGTCGGGTCGCCGCCGCCGACCAGCACGATCTCGCCGGGCGCGCTGCCCCTCAGCACCTTCGTCGTCAGCCGGTAGGAGGGCCCGTAGGCGAGCAGCACGCCGGCGGCGGTGACCGTTTTGGCCGTTGAGGCGGGAGTGACCGGGGTGTCGGAGTTCCGGCTGAACAAGGCCGTCCCGGTCTCCGCGTCACGGACCGAGACGGCTACGCTTGTCCCGAGCCGGTTATCGGTGAGAAGGCTGGTCAACGCGGTAGTCAGCCCGGCCTCGGTGGGGGGCTCGGCGGAGTCGTCGTCGGGGTCGAGGACTACCGGCGGGTCGGTGAACACCGGACCCGCGGCAACGGCGGGGACGAGCACCCCGACGCGCGCGTCGTCCACTTCTCTCGCGCCGCCTCGCACGAACCACAGCACGTCCGTGACCAGCACGACGGCGAGGAGCCAACAGAGCGTGAGCCACAGCACAGGGTGGCGGCCGTTCTGCATATCCTCCCCAAGGGCCGGTTCCGACCTGCGAGAGACTAGTAGCAATCAGTGCCCGACCCGGTGAGGAGTCCTACCCGTGGAGTTCGACGTCACGATCGAGATCCCCAAGGGTCAGCGAAACAAATACGAGGTCGACCACGAAACCGGGCGTATCCGGCTCGACCGCATTCTCTTCACCGCGACCCAGTACCCGGCTGACTACGGGTTCATCGAGGAGACGCTGGGCCAGGACGGCGACCCGCTGGACGCGCTCGTGCTGCTCCAGGAGCCGACGTTCCCGGGTTGCCTGATCCGCGCCCGCGCGATCGGCATGTTCCGGATGAAGGACGAGAAGGGCCCGGACGACAAGGTCCTGTGCGTCCACGCGAACGACCCGCGCCAGGAGCACCTACGCGACATCCACCACCTGCCGGAGTTCGACCGGCTCGAGATCCAGCACTTCTTCACGGTGTACAAGGACCTCGAGCCCGGTAAGTCGGTCGAGGGCGCGCAGTGGGTCGGGCGGGCCGAAGCCGAGCTCGAGATCGAGCGCTCCCGCAAGCGGGCGATCGAGGCGCACGGCGACTTCACCGGCACGGGCGACGCGCACCCACCGACGGAGTAACCGACCGCGCGGGATACTGCTCGGATGAGCGCTATCGACGGGGCGGCCTCCGTACGACCGGCCGCCGATGAGGAGCTGGCAGGTCTCGCGGAGGTCGAGAAGGCCTCCGAGGTGCCGTTCATCGAGGCCGGCATGGACCTGCCGGGCGAGTACATGCAGGCCGACACGCTGCGGAAATGCGCGATCGTCCTGGTCGCGCCCGGCCCCACCGGGGTGCCGATCGGCTTCGCCGCGGTCGACGTGGTCGACGGGGCGGCGCACCTGACCCAGCTGTCGGTGGACGCCGAGTTCGGCCGTCGGGGCATCGGCCGGGGGTTGCTCGCGGCGGTGATCGGCTGGGCCCGGCGGGGCGGCTTACCGGCGGTGACGCTGACGACGTTCCGGGACGTGCCCTGGAACGGTCCGTTCTACCGTCGGTACGGCTTCGTGGACCTCGACGAGGGTGAGCTGACCCCGGGCCTCCGCGAGACCCGGGCCCACGAGATCGCCGCCGGCCTCGACGAGTTCGGCCCCCGCTGCGCCATGCGCCGTGCCCTACGAGCGTCCTGAGGCTGTGGACAGCGCCGACGGGCGCGCCTGACGCTTCGCCACGCTGGGGGGATGCGTTCGCCTCTCCCTGACGAGTTGCTCGGTCGGCCGTTCCTCGGCTCCCAGGCCGTTCGAACCGGCCTACTCACGCCCGGCCAGTTGCGCGGGCCGGCCTGGCGACGGCTGTACCGGGACGTTTACGTCGACGCGCGGGTGCCGGTCGATCATCGGCTGCGCGGTCGCGCAGCCGGGTTGGTCCTCCCGCCGGGCGCCGCACTCGGTGGACGCTCGGCCGCGTGCGCGGAAGGCCTGCCGCTCGGCGACGATCGGGCCGCGGTGCTGGTGCTGGTGCCGCGCGGCGTGCGGTTCAGCCGGCGAGGCTGCGAAGTCCGCCAGGTCTTCCTCCCCCGGACGCACGTGCGCGAAGGGGTCCCGGGCACGCTGCCCCCGGTCACCGTGCCGCAGCGCACGGCGTGGGACATCGCGTCCGAACCGGACCTGGTCGAGGCGGTCGCCGCCCTCGACGTGCTGTTCCACCACCACTATCTGCAGCCCCGTCACCTCGACGCGTGGATCGCGGCGGCCCCGGACGCGCCCGCCGCGAAGGCGCTCGCCCTCGCGGACGGCCGAGCGGAATCCAGGCCCGAATCGAGGGTGCGAGTGCGGCTGATTCTCGCGGGGCTTCCCCAGCCGGTACCCCAATACGAGGTGTGGCTGGGCCGAACGTTCGCCGGGCGCGTCGACCTGGCCTGGCCCGCCGCGAAGGTCGCCTTGGAGTACGACGGAGCCCACCACGCCGAGTACGGGCAGTTCACCCGCGACCGTGCCCGCCTCAACCGGCTGGTGGAAGCCGGCTGGACCGTACTCCACATGACCGCCCGAGACCTTCGCGAAAAGATCCTCTTCGCCCAAATCGTCCACCAGCTCCGGGTGGCGCTGGCGTCCGGAGGCATGGCGGACAGCATCTAAATGTAGTTCGAGGCCACCCCGAACTACATTTAGATGCAGGTCAGCCTCAGCTGAACGCCCCGCCCAGGGACCCGCCTCCGTCGATCACGAACAGGCCCCCCGTCACCCACGACGACGCGTCGCTGGCCAGGAACAGGGCCGCGTTGGCGATGTCTTCGGGCTTGCCCAGGCGCTGGAGCGGCCAGGGGTACTTGGCGTCCTCGCCGGCCCCCTCCCAGAGCGCCCGCGCGAAGTCGGTCTTCACCAGGCCCGGCGCCAGCACGTTCACGCGCACTCCCGGCCCCACCTCGGTCGCGAGCTGCTGCGTCAGGAAGATCAGCGCCGACTTCGTCACCCCGTACACCGCGAGCGGGCCGCCGGCGCTCAGGCCGTCGATGCTCGAGATGTTGATGATCGAGCCGCCGTGCTCCTTCATCCAGCCCCGGTACGCGGCCTGCGTCCAGATCAGCGGCCCGCGCAGGTTCACCTCGAACGTCTTGTCCCACGCGGGCAGCGAAGCGTCGATCAACGGCCCCATGTACGGGTTCGTCGCCGCGTTGTTGACCAGGATGTCCAGCCGGCCGAACTTCTCCAGAGTCTCGTCGACGACCCGCGCCGCGTCCTCTTCCTTCCCGGCGTGCGCGGCGATCGCGTGCACCCCGGACCCGATCTCGGCCGCCGCCTTGGCCAGCCCGTCGGGTTTGCGCGCGGTGATCACGACCTGGGCACCGGCCTGTACGTAAGCCGCAGCGATCGCGGCACCGATGCCGCGGGAGGCGCCGGTGACGACCGCCACGCGCCCTTCGAGGTTGATGTCCACTAAATCTCCTGGTCAGCGGGACGGGTCGAGAACGAGCTTGCCCACGGTTCCCCGGGAACGCAGCGCTTCGTGGGCCTTGGACGCCTCGGAGAGAGCGAACTCACCCCCGGGAACGGCTCGCAGGGAGCCGGCCAGCACCATGTCGAACAGCTCGGCGATCGCCGGGCGCAGCACGTCGCCGGGCAGCAGGAACGCGTGCGCGAGCCACATGCCGGCCACCGTGGTCGAGTGCGACAGCAGGTTGTTCAGCCCGATCGGGCTCGGCCGCTCCCGGCTGGCCATTCCGTAGAACGCCAGCCGTCCGAACGGGGCCAGCGCGCGCAGGCTCTGGTCGGTGACCCGTCCGCCGGTCATGTCGAGCACGATGTCGACGCGCTTCCCGCCGTTGGCTTCGCGCAGCGCCGCGGTCATGTCCTCGGCCCGCGAGTCGATGGCGACGTCCGCCCCCAGCGACAACGCCAGCTCGCGCTTCGACTCCGACGACGCCGTCGCGATGATCCGCCCGGCCCCCCAGGCCCTGGCCAACTGCACGGCCAGCGACCCCACGCCCCCGGCCGCCGCGTGCACCACCACCGACTCGCCGGCGTTCAGGACCGCCGACCGCCGCAGCAGCAACCACGCCGACGCGCCCTGCACCACCATGGCCAGCGCGGTCGTGTCGTCGATCCCGTCCGGGACGTCGAACGAGAGCCCGGGCTCGATCAGCGCCTTCTCGGCGTACCCGCCGCCCCCGGCGAGCAGCGAGACGATCCGGCGCCCGTCGGCCAGCGTGCCCACCACCTCGGCGCCCGGCACCATCGGCAACGACGACGCCGACAGGTACGAGTTCTCGGCCTGATGCGTGTCCGCGTAGTTGACGCCGGCTCGGGAGACGTCCAGAACGTGGTCTCCGACCGGATCGGGCAGCTCCGTCGGGACCAACACCTCCGGCCCGCCGAACGACGTGATCTGGATCGCCTTCATCAGCCCTCCCGGAACGCGGCTTGAACGGACGTGTCGGCCGACGGGGCCTTGTCTCCGGCGTCGGTGCGCGGGCCGGGGACGTTGCGGAACGCGAACGGTTCCGGAGTACGTCCGACCTGCACGAACCAGGCCTCACCGGTACCGGAGCCGGCCAGGATCGAGTCGAACGCGGCCACCACGTCGGAGACCTCGAGCAGCGGGACCCCGGCCCCGAGCAACGCGTCCCGGACGTCGGCGATGATCGCGGTCTCGGCGAACGAGGGGCACAGCGCGTTCACCCGGATGCCGTCCCCGGCGTAGAGCGGCCCCAGCGCACGCACCAGCCCGACGACCGCGGCCTTGTTGGCGCCGTAGATCGGGTCGAACGGCACCGCGGTGAGCCCGGCCAGGCTCGCGGTCGCGACGATGTTGCCGCCGCCGCGCGCCTTCAGCGCGGGCAGCGCCGCGTGCACGCCGTAGACGACCCCGTCGAGGTTGATCGACATGACCCGGCGGTAGGCCTCGGGCGAGAACCCCTCCTCGAGCCCGAATCCGGTGGCGACGCCCGCGTTGAGGAACGCGAGGTCGAGCCCCCCGAACGCGTCGGTGGCCGCGGCGACGGCGGCGAGGCTGTCGGCCGGGTCGGTGACGTCGCACCGCCGGAACACCCCGCCGACCTCGTCCGCGACCGCCGAGCCCCGGTCGACGTCCACGTCGGTGACCAGCACGCGATAGCCCTGCGCGGCCAGCCGGCGCGCGACCGCGGCACCGATCCCGCCCGCCCCTCCGGTGACCCAGGCTGCCTTTGCCATCCGAACCTCCTCCGCGTCCCTATCTAACTTACTGACTCGTCGGTTACTTTAGGGAGCACTTCGAGGGGAGAGCACCCGATGGATTTCGAGCCGAGCGCCAAAGCGCACGAGTACATCGACCGCCTGACCGCCTTCATGGACTCGCACGTCTACCCCGCCGAACCCGTCTACGAGACCCAGCGGGCCGAGCTGATCGCGGCCGGGCAGCCGCACGAGGTGCCGCCGATCGTCCAGGACCTGAAGCGCGAGGCTCGCTCCCGCGGGCTGTGGAATCTGTTCCTGCCGTCCGAGTCGGGCCTCACCCAGCTCGAATACGCGCCGCTGGCCGAGATCACCGGCCGCTCGCCCCAGCTGGCCCCCGAGGCGATCAACTGCGCCGCGCCGGACACCGGCAACATGGAGCTCCTGCATCTGTTCGGCACCGACGAGCAGAAGAAGACCTGGCTGGAGCCGCTGCTGGCCGGCGAGATCCGCAGCTGCTTCGGCATGACCGAGCCGGACGTCGCCAGCTCGGACGCCCGCAACATCAGCACCCGGGTCGAGCGCGACGGCGACGACTACGTCATCAACGGCCGGAAGTGGTGGACCAGCGGTGCGGCCGACCCGCGGTGCAAGGTCATGATCCTGATGGGCAAGACCGATCCGGACGGTCCGACCTACGCCCAGCAGTCGATGGTGCTGGTCCCGATGGACACGCCCGGCCTGGAGGTCGTCCGCGACCTGTCGGTCTTCGGCTACCACGACCAGCACGGCCACTGCGAGATCCGGCTGACCGACGTCCGGGTGCCGGTCTCCAACCGGCTCGGCGAGGAGAACAGCGCTTTCGCGCTGGCCCAGCAGCGTCTGGGCCCGGGCCGGATCCACCACTGCATGCGCGCGATCGGCATGGCCGAGAGGGCTCTGGACGCGATGTGCCGACGCGCCGTCTCGCGGGTGACGTTCGGCAAGGAGCTGGCCCGGCAGGGCGTCGTCCAGCAGTGGATCGCCGAGTCCCGGATGGCGATCGAGCAGGCCCGCCTGCTGACGCTCAAGACCGCCTGGCTGATCGACCAGAAGGGCTTCCAGGCCGCGCGCACCGAGGTCGCGGCGATCAAGGTCGTCGTTCCGCAGATGGCCGTCGCGGTGCTCGACAAGGCGATCCAGGTGCACGGCGGCGGCGGCGTGAGCGGCGACTTCCCGCTCGCCCGCTCGTACGCCGGCCTGCGGACGCTGCGCCTGGCCGACGGCCCGGACGAGGTGCACATCATGTCGGTCGCGCGGACCGAGCTAGCTCCCTACCTGGGCAAGTGAGGCTTTCCGCGGCGTCGCGCCGGGAACAGCTGCTGTCGGTCGCGATCGACGAGTTCGGGCGGCGCGGCTTCCATCTCACCCAGATGGAGCACGTCGCCGCCGCGGCCGGGGTTTCGAAGGCCCTGCTCTACCAGCACTTCGAGTCGAAAGAGGAGCTGTTCGCGGCGGTCACGGGGGCCATCGTCGAAGGGCTGTCGGCCCAGCTTCACGCGGCGACGAACCCGGGCGACCCCGGGCTCGACCGGATGCGGGTCCTGGCGAAGACCCTCTTCGACTTCGCCACCCACCAGCCCAGCGCCTGGGCGGTGATCATCCGGCACTTCGACAAGCCCGAGGTCGGCGACGAGCTGCGCGGCCTGCGCGACGACCTGGGCGCGATCATCGCCGACCTGATGCTGCTCAACCGGCGGAACAACCCGACCCGGCTGGCCCGGGCCGAGCCGGTGGTCACGCTGCTGGCGCCGATGGTGACCGGCGGGATGATGTCGCTGATCTCCTGGTGGCTCGACCATCCCGAGGTGAGCCGGGAGCGCGCCGAGTCGATGGCCGTCGAATTCATCTGGCTGGGCCTGGAACGCATCCGGGCCGGGGAACACCTGACGTCGAACTGAGCAGCGGACCGGTCGTCGACCCTCCCCTTCGACGCCCGGTCCGCGCTCGCCCCCGTCCCCCCGGTCCGACCGCAGCGACGACGGCCGCCCTCCGCGCCCCCTCCCCCACCGAGGGTGGCCGTCGCCTTCGCGCCGGATCGGACATCCCTATTGCAGCCGACGGACGACCAGCCGCCACCGAAGAATTTCGGGATTACGCGGGCCGGGATTTCGCCGTGCGCTCGAGCAGCGGGAAATCCAACACCATCACCGAGTTCGTCCGGGTGCGCACGGCCTTGGCCTCGACCAGACGGGTGAGCAGCGTGCTCAGGCGCCGCTCGGTGACCCCGACGATCGCCGCCCAGTCCGCTTGCGACAGCGGCACCGGGATCACGACGACGCCGTTCTCGAGCCGGCCGAAGTCCAGGGCCATGTCGCGGATCGCCCGGGCCAGGCGCACGGCACCGGTCCCGCGGGCGTACTCCAGCCGCCGCCGGGTGGACAGCCCCATCTTGTCGATCACCGCGGCGTCGACGGCCGCGTGCACTTCGGGCCGCTGACGCAGGAACTCGCGGTATTCGGACGCGGCGAGCACGACGGCCTCCACCGGACCGGCCGCGATGACCGACGCCGTCCGGAGCCGCCCGGTGGACGCCCCGAACTCGCCGAGCAGGTCACCCCGCCCCCGCACGGCGACCAGTGCGACCTCGCCGTCCGGCCCGTCGACGAGCACCTTCACGTAGCCGGAGCGCACCAGGTAGACGTCGTCCGAGCGGTCGCCGATCGTCATCAGACGGGTGCCGGAGCGGAGCTCGGCGTGGCGTCCGCGGGCCTCGAGAAGGCGCATGGTGTCGGCCGGGACCGTCTCGTACAGACCGCGTCGCACCGGGTCGCGCTCCCGCCAGGACACGTCGATCATCGGACCACAACGGATGGACGAGCCGGAACCCCCGAACGGGCCACGAATCAGGCGGGGCGCTCGCGCTGGTCGACGTACGTCCAGGACGAACCGGGAGTGGACTTCATCGTCCCACCTCCTGATCGGGCGACAGGGGTGCGATCGAGGGTGAGGCCGCCTGACTTGAAGGTCAATAGTGACGCTCGACACAGGACGGCCGGGGCACCCGAGGCGCCCCGGCCGTTGACCTACGAGAGGGTCAGCCGATCTTGTCGCTGGCCTTGCCGGTCGCGCTGCCCGCGTCCGAGGCCGCCTTCTTCACGGACGTCCGAGCGGCCTTGACCTGCGACTTGGCGGTCTTGGCCTGCTCCACGGCCTCCTGCGTCGCCGGGTCCTTGCGGATGTTGCCGACCAGCTTCTCGCCGCGGTCGGCGAAGTCCGAGTAGGTGTCGGTGACGCGGCTGCTGACGTCGACATAGGTCTCGTTGACGCGGCCCTGCAGGCCGTTGAACGACGTCCGCAGCGTCTGCGGCAGCGCGCGCAGCGCGCCGACGACCTGGCCCTGGTAGCGGGGCAGGGCCCGGAGCTGCGCCACCGCGTAGTCGGCGGCGCCGACGTAGGCGTAGAGCCCGCGGCGGGCGTCCGGGAGAGCGAACTTGACGTCGCCCTTGGCTTCGACGGTGTTTCCGGTCTTGGTGGCCTGGGTCTTGGCGGTAGCCATGACGGTTCCTCCGAGTTAGACGTTGTCTCCGGCGGCGTTCTCACGCCGGAACGAGTGGTAGATCTCGAGCAGGATCTGCTTCTGGCGGTCGGTCAGGTACTCGTCCGACTCGATGGCGGACGCGGCCGGCCCCGGGGCGGCGTCAGTGAATTCTTTTCGACCGACCTTTTGGGAGCTCGGCCGACCTCCGAACGGACTGGAGGTTGAAAAGAGTTCATCGCGCACCCCGTCCGTGCTCTCGAGGAGCCCCGCGTGCACGTAGAGCGTCTCGGCCGAGATTCGCAGCGCCTTGGCGATCTGCTGCAGGATCTCGGCCGACGGCTTGCGGAGCCCACGCTCGATCTGGCTGAGGTACGGGTTGCTGATGCCGGCCTGCTTGGCCAGCTGACGGAGCGAGATCTGCGAGCCCGCCCGCTGCTCACGGATGAACTCGCCGAGCGTCCGGACCGCGTCCTGCGGCGACTTGAGCGGGGTCATGAGCCTCGCCCCCTTCACCGCGCCGATCCGCCCCGACGTCAGCCACGCTACCCGGAGCGTTAGCTACCAGCAAGCACCTGGCTAGCGCTGGGCCGTGGCGTCGCCCACACTGAGCGCGACCAGCACCTCACGGGCGACTTGGTCGGCCATCCGGAACGGGGCCGCGTTGGTGCGGGGGCGGGCGAACGCGGCCGCACCGCGCGAACTCGTGTACCAGCCGATCGCGAACCGGCGCGGGTGCTCGTCACCGGCCGCGTCGATCACCCGGTACTGCCTGCTCGTGCGCAGGCGCCCGGTCGAGACGCCGTCGACGACCTCCTCGACGCCCCGGCCGGTGGCCAGCAGGTCGCGCAGCAGGTCGTCGGCGGTGGCCACGATCGTCGGCCGGGGCAGGCGCGCCTCGATCAGGGCGTCGGCCTCGACCGTGCCCGGCACCGCCGGTGAGCAGGCCCGGAAGCGGCCGTCGGCGGCCTCGATACGCAGGTCCGGCCCGATGAAGTGGACGATTCCCGCCCGGGACAGCGCGAGCAGCTGGTCGAGCCGGAACGCCGGCGGGCCGCTGGCGAAGAAGCTGAAGAAGCCGTGCCACCAGGCGTCGAGCTCCTCGACCTGGCTCCGGCCGGTGAGTCGGCCGACCACCCGGGGCAATTGCCCGTAGACCGACAGCAGGGCCAGGAACGCGCCTAGATCGGCACTGAACGCCTGATCGTTCCGCCGGTCGACGTCCGCCTTGATGTAGGTACGGAGGGCGTTCTGCACCTCGTCGTCGTCGGCGAAGTGCGTGCCGGAGAACGGACGGTCGAGCCGGTCGAGGTCGAGGCGGTCCGCCTCGGCCGGAACGGCCGCGGCCACCAGCTCGACGCGCGCGTCGCTGTACCAGGGAACCTCGGCGTAGGCGGCGGCGAAGGTGGACCAGTCCTGCGTGGTGCGGTCGGGGTGACCGGTGAAGAGCTCGTGGTAGTAACCCCAGCCGATCTCCTTGGCGACCAGCGGCCAGACGTCGCGGCGGAACTCCAGCGGGCCGTCGGGGAGGGAGTCGAGCTGGTCGGGACCGAAGAATTTCGGGAAGGGGGGCGGACCGGCGACCAGCCGGTAGCCGGTCTTGGCGTGGTACGGCACGCCCCGGCCGGAGCCGACGTGCAAGCGCGGCTCGCGGCCACTCGGCCGGTAGGTGCCGTCGGGGAGGAACTCGCCGCCGCGGCCCTCGGTGAGCAGCACGACCAGGTCGACGAACGCCAGCCCGAGCCCGCGGACGAGCACGTCGCCGTGGATCGCCTCCAGGTCGAGGTCGGCCGTGTAGGCCGGTGGTACGTAGGTGAGTCCGTTGGCCCGCGCGTACTCGGCCAGCCGCGCGCTCTCGCCGGTCGGCCGGGCGTCCAGATGGCCGAGGGCGAGGACGACGACGTCGGCCGTGATCGGGGTTCCGCTCTCCAGGTGGACGGTCTGACGACCGTCCGGTCGGTCCTCGAGGCGGGTCGCCCGATCGGTCAGAACGTCAATGCGGACGTTCGGCGGAGCCGCCGAACGCACGCGATCGAAGACCCAGGAGAGATAGCCGCTCTGGACGCGCCGGCTGACGAACGAGCGACCTTCGACGTCGGGCGTGCCGGTCTCATCGGCCCACTCGTGGAGGGCGGGACCGGCGGCGAGCGGACCGTCGACCAGGACGGTCTCGTCCGGGAACATCGTGACGTCCTCGGCCATCGAGTTCATCAGGAGCAGCGGGGACTGGTCGGCCCGCCAGACCCGGCCCGCGCCGGGCGGGTGGGGATCGACCAGGGTGATGGCTAAGTCGCGGTCGCCGAGGAGTTCGGGGGCGCTGGCGACGAGGCGCTCGAGCATGCCGGTTGCGCCGGGCCCGGCGCCTACGATGACGAGGTCCATTACACCCCCTAATTCCTACGGGCATAGTAGGCAGGGAACTTGCCGGTCAGCCACACGGAGGTTTCTGATGCCTGTTGAGTTCCTCGGTATCGGCGCGACTAACGACGGCTCCGAGACCCACCCGCGCAGCGGTCCGGTCTTCGACAAGCAGTACACGCTGGAGGCGGCCCGCGCCCACGAAGACAGCGGCTGGGACCGCGTTCTGTACGCCTACGGATCCTCGTCACCCGATCCGGGCCAGGCCGCCGCCTTCGTGGCGTCGAAGCTCGATCGGTTGCAGCTCCTGCTCGCGCACCGGCCCAACGTCTCGTACCCGACGTTCGCGGCCAAGGAGTTCGCGACGCTCGACCAGATCAGCGACGGCCGGCTGACCGTGCATTTCATCACCGGAGGGAGCGACCAGGAGCAGCGGCGCGAGGGTGACACGCTGACCAAGGACGAGCGCTACAGCCGGACCCGCGAGTACATCCAGATCGTCAAACGGGCCTGGACCGAGACCGAGCCGTTCGACCACCACGGCCAGCACTACCAATTCGACGACTTCTCGCTGGACGTCCGCCCGGTGCAGCAGCCGCGACCGCGGGTGTCGTTCGGAGGCTCGTCGGCGGCCGCGTACTCGGCCGGAGGCGCGGAAGCCGACATCTACGCGCTCTGGGGTGAGCCGCTGGCCTCGACGAAGGAGCAGATCGCGTCGGTGTACGCGGCCGCGCGGGCGGCGGGGCGGACGTCGATGCCGGTGCTGCAGGTCGCGTTCCGCCCGATTCTCGGTCCGACCGAATCCTCGGCCTGGGACAAGGCGGAAGCGATCGTCGATCGGATCGCCTCCCGGGGACCGTTCGTGCGGCGGCGGGTGCCGGGCGCTCCGCAGAACGCGGGCTCGCAGCGGCTGATCGCGATCGCCGAGCAGGGTGACCGGTTCGACCGCGCGCTGTGGACCCGCACGGCCGCCGTGACCGGCGGCGCCGGGAACTCGAACGCGCTGGTCGGGACGCCGGAGACGGTGGCCGCGGCGCTGCTGGACTACTACGACCTGGGCGTCCGCATCTTCTCGGCCCGGGGGTACGACACGATCGCCGATGCGGTCGAGTTCGGCGAGCAGGTCATTCCGCTGGTGCGGGCCGAAGTGGCCCGGCGGGAGAGGCTTGACCCTCACGCGGCGTGAGTCCTTAGCGTCGTCTCCATGAGTTGGTCGGTGGGGCAGGTCGCGGCGTCGTCGGGAATCACCGTGCGGACGCTGCACCACTACGAAGCGATCGGTCTGCTGGTGCCCCGGGGACGGACGTCTTCGGGTTATCGGCAGTACTCCTACGACGACCTCGAGCGCCTGCAGCGCATCCTCGCGTACCGGCGGCTCGGGTTCGGGCTGGAGGAGATCGCGGAGGTGCTGGAGTCCTCGGATCCGGTCGATCACCTGCGGCGACAGCATGCCGTCCTGACCGACCGGATCGAGGAACTGCAGCAGATGGTCACCGCGATCGAGAAGACGATGGAGGCGCGGAAGATGGGCGTTTCACTCACCCCGGCGGAGATGTTCGAGGTGTTCGGTTCGAGCGATCCGACGCAGTACGAGGACGAGGTCCGCGAGAGGTGGGGCGAGACCGAGGCGTACCGGCAGTCGCAGCAGCGGACCGGGCAGTACACGAAGGACGACTGGATCCGGATCCGCGACGAGGCGGCGGCGAACGTCGCGGTGTTCGAGGCATTGTTCCGGGCCGGGGAGCCAGCGACGTCGGTGGCCGCCATGGACGCCGCGGAGGAGCACCGGCAGCACATCTCAAGGTGGTTCTACGACTGCGGGTACGACATCCACCGGGGACTCGGGACGATGTACGTCGAGGACCCGCGGTTCACGGCGAACTACGACGCGGAGACGCCGGGGCTGGCCGCCTACCTTCGGGACGCGATTCACGCGAACGCCGATCGCTTTCAGAAGTAGTCGTCACGCCGTTGGTCAGGGCGGGCGGAGTTGTAGGAAGTTTGTCAGTATTTGAGACATGCAGTGGCGCCGAGACCTGTGGCTCGTTGTCCTCGCGATCGGTGCGGGGCTCTTCGTCGCGGGGGAGCGCATCCTCGCCGCGACCTATGAACCGGGGCTGGTGACGCCGGTACTGGTCATCGGCCTCGGGACCGCGCCGGCCGCGTTCTGGACCGTGTGCCGGTCCGTGCGGTTCGGGCTGCCCGGGTGGGTCGTGGGCGCGTCGGCTCTCGGCGGAGCCGTGCTCGGCGCGGTCTTCGCCGGGTTGCTCGACTACCCGTCGGTGGTGGCGCTGGGGTTGGTGGCGGCGCTGGCGGTGGCGCTGGTGAAGGTGTCGGTGACGCTGCTGGTGCCGTTGGCCGTGCTGTTCGCGGTGCCGTCGCGGAGGGCCGCGGACGGGTTGCTCGTCGGGGCGGCGGCGGGAGGTGGGTTCATCGCCGCGGAGACCGTGGCGTACCTGATCACCGCGTCGAGCGCCGTCGGCCCGGCGGCGCATTCGGCGCTGGTGAGGGGGCTGTTCGGGTCGGCTGCGTATTTGGCCTGGGGCGGGATCGCGGGGGTGGCCCTGTGGCTCGCGGCGGCGGAGCACTGGAGTGGGCGTGCGTTGCGCCGGTTCGGGCTCGCGGCGGTCGGGGTGGTGGGGTTGCATGGGTTGTGGGATGCGGATGGCGGGGTGCTGGGGCGGTTTGCGCTGACCGCCTTGAGTGTTCTGTTGCTGGCGTGGGTGATGCTGCGCACGGCGGCCCGCCGGGGGGTCCCTAGCCGGGTGCTACCTCGGCCGGGTGGGGCGGCGGGGCCGGCGGGGTCGGGTGGGGCGGCCGGGTCGGCGGGG